>JAFQPT010000004.1 GCA_017411665.1 Oscillospiraceae bacterium
AACTACGGCTACTACCGTTATAAGTATCTGGTTATGTACGTAGCAGTCATTCTGCTGATCATCATCGTACAGCTGTTCCAGTCCGCAGGCACCAAGGCAGCCATTAAGAGCGATAAGCGACTGAAGTAAAGAAAATAGAATCTCTCAATATAAACTGTCATTCCGACCGAGGTGATTTATCACCGAGTGGAGTGAATCCCCTCATAAACAATCGCACTCATAAGGGGATACACTCGACTTCGCGGCGTTGCCGCTTCGCTCGGTATGACAGTTTTTTTACATTCATGCAACCAAATCCCGCATTTGACGAGTGATACTAATGAAGGCGCCGATCACACAGGAAAGGAGGCACCCCTTATGAATGATTCTGCCATTGTCGATCTGTATTGGCAGCGCAGCGAAGCGGCCATCACCGAAACCGAACAAAAGTACGGAGCGTATCTGACCAAAATCGCATACAACATCCTCCACGACACGGAGGATTCCCGTGAGTGCGTCAACGACACCTATCTGAGCGCATGGAATTCCATACCGCCCCACCGCCCGAAAATACTCTCCACATACCTTGCCAAGCTCACACGCCGCATTGCCATCGATTGCTTCCGCAAGCACACCCGCGAAAAGCGTGGCGGCAGCGAATATGCCCTGTCACTGGATGAGCTGACCGAGTGCATCCCCACAGGCGACAGCACCCTGCAGGAAGCAGATTTGCACGCACTGGCTCGCTCCATCAACCGCTACCTGCGCACCCTGCCCCCGCAGCAGCGGAATGTGTTCATCGGGCGGTACTTCTACGCCGACTCCCTGCAGGAGGTGGCGGCTTACTACCGCATGAGTATCCCCAAAACCAAGAGCATGCTCCACCGCACACGGCAGGGACTGAAAGTATATCTCACAAAGGAGGGTTATTTCCATGACACCTGAACACATCAGTGATGCACTGCAATATCTGGACGACGAGCTGCTTTTGCAGACACAGACCCTCCGCGCTCGAAAACAAGGAGGAATACCCATGAAAAAACGTTTGTCTGTCCTCATGGCAGCTGTATTGATTACCGCATTGTGCTGTGTCACAGCCTCTGCTGCCATCCACGGCGGCTGGTTTTCTGACGTAAAAAACAGCTTCGGCGCTGTCACAGGCACGGAATACTACAATGCCACAGAAGAAATCACCGTCACCGCAGACGCGGAAAGCGGTCTGCTGACGGTACATGTCACCTTCCTCGTCCCCGATCAGTTCCCCTATCGGGAGATAGAGACCCTGCGCTTCGGAGAATATACAATCTCCGAAATCAGCGGCAGCCAAACCGATGCTGCCCCCGTTACAGATGGTACTACACAGATAACTGTGCCTGTTGGGAATCTCCCCGCAGGCGAATACTCCCTGCACATCACAAGCTTCATCGGCGAGAAAAAAGCCGAGCAACCCCTGCCCATTTATGGAGACTGGGAATGTGAATTTACGGTGAAGTAAGTGCATTTAACAGAAGGGAGATTTGCTGTCATACTGAGTATCTCCTCCATAAAATACGGGATTATCAAAGCGTCTTACCTTTTCAGCTTTGAACAGGCATCCCCGATTGCGTGCGTCAATCATCTTATCCATCCATGAAGACTGCCCCGACCTATGTCGGGGCAGTCTTCATGTTCCCTCCGATTGCACCAATATCTATGGATTTTTCACAGTTTTCTCTTTTGTGTAATTAAGTTTTATGTTAAAATATCAAAATACACAGCCTTATGAGAAAGGAGGCTTTTCATGAGCATACGGGAAATCAACGACCAGTACAAAGAATATGCCGACCCCTATGAACCGGTTAAAGGGAGAAAAAGTCACGGCGGCATCGCCATCGTCCCCAAACTGCGTATGCAGCAGGCGGCCCGTGCCGCAGCGGCAAGCATATTAGCCATAGCCATTCTGACTACCGTGATCCTTACGGGGTTTTTCCATCTGTCAGCCCGTGCCTTCCCTCAATCCGCATCGGCTCATGAAGCGGAATTTTCCTACATTGTGGACACCTCCGATTTTGCGAAAGCCGGCGTGTATTACACGCTGACCGACCCAGAAGGCATTCTGATTGCTTCAGCTCAAATTACTTCCGCTGCTGACAGTCTCCGCTTCTCCGATTTGAAGGAGAACACCGAATACACGCTTACATTATATGACAAAAACGGGAAAAAACTGGACGCTGCAACTTTGACAACCGCCGATGACCCCAATCCCATCCCGGAAATCATCGACTTGACTGCAACATACGACAGACTGACCGAAACTGTGACCATTTACGGTCGGGTAAATACCAATGACGCCAACGATTTCACCGCAGCTCTGTCCTCCTCCGACTTCGACCTTGACTCAAATGCCGTCACATTCTCCATTTCCGAAGACGGCATCGCCCATATCCGCTACAGCGGCAAGCATCCTCTGACTTTGGGCATCTACAACGCTTCTTTGACTGTCGGTTACACCCTCAATGACTCCGCACAGGAACAGATGAAGCATACTTCCTTCCCTGTTGCCGATATGGTCATCAACGGCTTCAGCGGCACTGTCGGCGACAACAAATCCATTGCCCTCAGCGCAATCGCGACCCATCACCACACCGATGCCGAGCCTTATGAAGTCCGCTCTGCGGTCATCACCGCAAAACAGATTTACTCGGGCCGCACCTTTGACGTTCCCGCAACCTTCATTGTCAACGGGGACCAAATCACCGTGAAGGCTGCAACCGCTTCCCTCGAGTCGGGCAAGTACCGCTTCAATCTGGAAATCGGCTATACCATTGACGGAACCGATGCTCCCGTGCTCACCGCAGCCGCACTGCCCATTGACATTATGGTGCCTTACCCCGCTCCCGTTGTCACACCCACACCGACACCGACACCCACACCTGCACCCGCTTACACAGATTTGGAAATCGACGAAGCGGCAACCTCCGCCAACTGGGACACAGACTTCTATATCTATAGCGGCGTCATCTTGAACGATGCCAAAAATGTCACAGGTTCCGTTACCATCGAAGCAGCAGGTCTGCAGGCCGGCATGACCCTCACCGACAACGGTGACGGCACCATGGACGCGGTAAACGAGCCCCTCAGCGGTGCCGTTCCTCCGGGGCAATATGAGGCCGTCATCCGCTTTGACTACACCGTGAACGGACAGGCCCGCTCCAAGACTACGACCCGCACCGTCTCCGTGGGGACAATCCGCATTGACACCGCCTCCCGCAGCGGGAACAATACGACCATGACCGCACACACCGATGTGGGCTATCTGTACGAAGGTCCCGACGGCCCCTACACCATTACTGCAGTTCGGGCCGACCTGTATGACGCAGCACAAAATCTCGTGACCTCCTTCTCCGACACACCCCCTGCGGCAGACCCCGGCCATTTCTATTATGCCGCTGCAGAGTTCTCCGGTCTCACCGATACGGTATATTACGTTCAGTGGGTCATCGACTATTCCATCGGCAGCGGCAGCAGTGTCTGCTCCGCAACCGCAGCAAGCGACCTGCTGCGCATCGATCTGATCAATCCCGCTTACGCCACAATGCCTCCTTCCGCACAGTACTCCGCATCGCAAACAGGCTCCGGTGCAGCACTGACCTTCACGTTCTATAGCAACGGTGGCAAGGAGATTACCGGTCTGTCCACTTTCATCAACGGCGTGGATGCCGCAGCGGCAGGCTACACCGTCACCGAAAACCTCGCAAATGCCTCCGGTACCGTCACCGTATCCGGCCCGTACAGCGGTCTGACAGAGGTCGCCATTGAGTATCGGTTCATCCTTGTGAACTCCGATACCGTTCAGACAGAGACCGTCCGCGGCTATCTGGACATCGGATATTTCACAGGCTATGAGCTGTACGGCATCACCGTCACACCCAACGGAGACGGCACCGCCACCGTTTCCGGCAGTATCCGCACCGACAACACTGCGCCGACCTCCGTAACAAACGTTGTCGCAAAGGTCATCGGTGCCGACTCCACAGAATATGCAGGCGGCATAGACAGCGCCGTTACCTATGACGGCATTGCCAATAACGGCACCTTCTCCATGGTCGTCACACTGCCTCCCGCCGGTGACTATACCATTTATCTGGAAGCACTCGGTGCTTCCGACCACGGTTATCCCTATAACATTAACCTTCACGGTCAAACCGCTGTTGCGCAAACCGTAACGCCCTAACTCTATCAAGGAGGATCCATTATGAAAGAGAAAAATTATTCCCCGATTCGCATGCTGATCTGCCTGATTGTGATCATCGCCCTGTTCTGCTCTCAGAAGTTTTCGCTGCTGGGCGCTGACCTGTCCGCACAAATGGCAGCCTTAATCAGCTCCACCTTCCCCGGCGGAGAAAACAGCACCATGAGTCTTTCTCATCTGCTGGTGATTGCGCTGATGGTCGCCATTGTATGGCTGGGTCTTGACCTGCTGCGGTTCGTCGTTTCCAGGCTCGCTTTGAAAAACGGCCGTTCCAAGACCGTTGCGGAGCTGGTCATCAGCATCTCCAAGTATATCGCGGTCATCATCGCGGTCATCTGGGGCTGTACCATCATCGGCATTGATGTCAGTGCCGTGGTCGCAAGTCTTGGCGTACTCGGTCTGATTCTGGGCTTCGGCGCACAGAGCCTCATCGAAGATATCGTCACAGGGATTTTTATGATTTTCGAAGGCCAGTTCAACATCGGCGATATCATCATTCTGGATGACTTCCGCGGTACCGTTGTAAACATCGGCGTTCGTGCCACCACCATCCGCGATGACGGCGGCAATGAAAAGGTCGTCAACAACTCCGATATCCGCAATTTCCAGAACCGTTCCAGAGTACAATCTCTGGCAGTCTGTGATATCGGCATTTCCTACGGCGCAAACCTGAAGGAAACCGAAGCAGTGATTCTCTCCGCCCTTCCCGATATGCTGGAAGCCAACAAGGACGTATGGCTCACCGCTCCCATTTACAAGGGTGTGGAAGCATTGGCGGACAGCAGCGTGGTGCTGCGCTTCATCGTATACTGCACCGAGGAAAATGTTTTCGCTGCACGCCGTCGTCTCAACGGCGAAATGAAGAACCTTTTCGACGAAAAGGGCATCGAAATTCCCTTCCCTCAGGTGGATGTTCACCACATCGACAAGGGATTCTGATCCTACACAAAAAAGAAACGCGGTACAATGTACCGCGTTTCTTTTTGTTCAAATAATGATTCCTTCGCAATGGTCGATTTCGTGCTGAATGATTTCCGCTGTATAGCCGCTGAAGCTGCGGGTGTGCCACTTGAAGCTGCGATCCTGATATTTCACGGTGATGTTTTCATACCGTGTGCAGGGGCGCACCCCCACCAGAGACAGGCAGCCCTCCTCAGTATCATACTTTCCCGACTTGGCTATGATTTCGGGATTGAACATCAGCTCGGGAAACAGCCCGTTGTGGAATACAATGATGCGCTTGTTGATGCCAATCATGTTTGCCGCCATGCCCACGCATTCATCCGCGTGTGCGTTGAGGGTCTCCAGCAGGTCATCCCCGATGGAAATGTCCGCCTTAGTAGCAGCCACAGAGGGCTTGCCGAGAATCAAAATATTGCGATTGATGGGTCGAACCATAACTGTCTCCTTTATAAATTGTCATCTTTTCTTGTTCTTCGGAACTTCAGGCATGTTGATATACCCCTCTTTGAAGAACAGTCGGATAAACCAAGGGCTGAAGCGTTCGGGATGTCTCCCTACGCAAATAGAGCCAACAATAAACAAAATCAGCACCAAAGCCATCCCGCACATCAGCATAGCGATGTCTTTCATATACTTCAGATGCTCTTTGTATGCAGCTTCCATCGTCAGACAATCGGCGCCGCTTTCATCCTTCACATATTGGAGCGAGTGATAAGGCTCATCGGCATTTTCATAACTGATGTAACCTACAACAAGGCTCGGCCCGTCCTCGCATTGCCGCAGAAAGGCATCGGGATGTTCCAAAGCCGTGGCATATCCCCGTATTTTGAAAGGAAGCTTCTCATCTTCCCCGTATAAATACAGATTTTCCTCCACCACTTCATATCCTTCGACTCGGATGGTTGTATGGGTCAGCTCCTCTGCCTTGAATGGGAGTGCCTCATACGCGAGGAATCCAAACATAAACAGCACAAGCACCAGCATCACCCCAAAGACGATGATGAACTCATAGGGATTTTCCACATTTCCGTTGAACAGGTCAAAGCTCCTCTTTCCGTCGGGAGACTTCATGGGAATTGCCCGACCTCCATGGGTCTTCCTGTAACGAGCTTCCGAAAAGCACAGAAATTCTGTTTTTCCCACAGACAGCTCGTCGATGCGAACCACATGCCCGCCTACATACAGGGTCACATCCCGTGTGCCTTTGCGCCATGTAATGTCATCGTATGTATAGGTGCGGGTGATTCCCCAAAAGTTTTTCACGGTGAAGCTCGTTTCATCATAACGGATGCGGCAGTTGAAATATGCCATCACCAGCGACGCAGACAGCAATTCAAGCAATACAAAAACCACAGCTGTGGGAAGCCCCTCAGCCTCATAGGTCAGCAGTGCCAGTACCGCAAAAACGATCATACCCACTGCACCGATCACAGCCATCAGAGCTGGCAGCGTAACGGTATTGCCTTTGGGTTCTTTGGGTTTGCGCATATAGCCCAACGCACTGCTCACCGCAATGCCAATTATGATATAGGTCAGTACATTCACGGTGTGTCTCTTCCTTTCACCAAGTCCTCGTCCGGCTTCTTTTAATCGTCAATTAAATCTCTGTGCTTCAGCTTTTTATAAATGGATACCAGCTGCTTTCTGGAGGATACCCCCAGCTTCCCATAAATGTTCTTGTTATGAAACTTCAGGGTGTTTTCCTTAATGTTCAGCTCGCTCATAATTTCCTTGGTGGAGCGCCCCGCAACATACATGGAGAACACCGCCAGCTCTGTGATGGTCAATGTATCCAGACCGTGCAGATACTGTTCAAAGCGCTCCTCACTTTGCTCTGTCCGAAGGTCATCCGCTGCGGATTCTTCAAAATCCGCTTCGCCTTCTTCCAAAGCCATTGTCGTTCCTCGTGCTTCATGGTCAGCGATTACAACCTTCAGCCGTTCATTTTCCTTCATCATCACGCTCAGCCCAAACAGGAACATTTCACTGATGATATAAGACACCGACAGACATTCAAAATCGATTTTGACCATCTGCTCCAAGAGCCATACACCGATATTTACAAACACCGCGACCACCAGAATCCAGGAATAGACACCGGACTCCGTTTGTCCCTTTTTGATTGCACCCACAACGATGGCAACCATCGCAGTGAAGTATCCCAGCAGATAAACCAAATAAATAGGATGCAGCGGACCGTACACCTTCTGCAGCACCGCAACGCCGTTGATTTGCTCCAGAGTGACTTCCTTATAGTAAATATCCAGATACCCCGGACTTGCCGCAATCAAAAACACAAGCAATGCCACGCCAAGCAGAGTTCCAATCATCCATTTGGGACAGGTCTTTCCTGTGACATTCATCAAAATCATCAGCATGGCCAGAGGCAGGAATACCGACCCGAGGTAGGAAATGCGGTTGGCAAGCAGCGCTTCCTCCAGCCCACGGGAAACAGACAAACTGAAATACCCGATATTGACGACCAGCACAGACAAAAACAGCAGCACAAACCAACCGTCTTTCTCCCGCATCAAGCTGCAATAACCAAGGAGCAACAGCAGAGACATGACCATCATGACCCCGTAAATCACAGACGCGGTGGCTGTTTTCTCCCCGATTGCGCTGCAGCCCGTCAGCCACAAAAGCAGCATTGCGCAAATCAGCAGGCTATTTTGTTTCTTTGTGGTCATATCTTCTTTCACCCCCACACTTTTCCCACACTTTTTGCAAAATATCCGACCCTCCCCACACTTTCTTTCTCCAAAAGTGTGGTGTTTTTTTCAATTGGAAGCAGTACAATTAGACTGGTAAATAATAATCGGACGATGTTGTGCTTCATTTTAACATGTTCGGAAAGGGCATTCAACCCCATCCGACTCATCCGTCCGACCAAACCAACGGAAAATGAGGAGATGATTTTATGGCTTTCTTCAGCAAGCTATTCCAGAAAAAAACATGTTCCATCTGCGGAGGAGAAATCGGCCTTCTGGGCAACCGCAAGCTGGAAGACGGTAATATGTGCAAAACTTGTGCCGCGAAGCTGTCCCCCTGGTTTTCTGACCGCCGCAACAGCACTGTGGAGGAAATCTCCGCTCAGCTGGAATACCGCGAAGAAAACAAGGCTGCCGTCGCTGCATTCCATACCACCCGTGTATTGGGGGAAACCACCAAGCTGCTGCTGGATGAGGATGCCTGCAAATTTATCGTAACCAATGAACGAAACTGGGCCAAAGCAAACCCCGATGTGCTGGACTTCTCTCAGGTCACAGGCTGTCTGCTGGACATTGAGGAAAGCTGCTCCGAAGCATACAGAGAGGACGAAGAGGGCAATGACGTCAGCTATACCCCTCCCCGCTACACCTACTCCTATGACTTCCACATCACCATTCACGTCAACCATCCCTACTTCGACGAAATGTCCTTCCAATTGAACAGCAGCTCCGTGGATACCACAAACGATACTCCCGTACCCGCTCACAGAAAGCCCGACCCCAGGCGCAATCGCGATTACATGGAATACGAAGCCATGGGCAATGAAATCAAGGAAATTCTGACAAGCGCACGGGCACAGGCAAGACAATCCGCACAAGCGGCAGCAGCACCCAAAGCAGCTGTCTCCTGTCCCTGGTGCGGCGCACCCACCACTCCCGATGCATCCGGCCGCTGCGAATACTGCGGCGGACCTGTAAACGGATAATTCCTACCGACTACAAGGAGGTTTTTTCATGAAAAAATCCGGTTTGCGGCAGTTGCTTCTGCTTTTCACACTGCTTACACTGCTGTTTTCTCTCTCCGCCTGCGGAAACGAAGAGCCCGCTCCTCCGCAGGAATCCCCTATCGCTTCTGAAGACAGCGTTCCCTATTCCGAACCCGAGCTGCTCGGCTCCTGGGTCTGGGACGGCGGATGGGATTACACCTACCACTTTAACGGCGACGGAACAGGCTCCTACACCTATGGCGACCAGGAGCTGCTCTTTGACTTCACCGACAACGGTGACCATGTGGTCATTCAGTATCGCAATGCCACCGAACCGAACGTATTCCACTATCATGTAAACGGCACCGTTTTGTCCATCGAGGACAGCTTCGGTCAGTATGTCACCTATCTGAAAACCGAAAATGGGGTCATTCTGTCTCCTCTGGAAAAGCTGTACGTGGACTTCACCCCCGAAATGACCGCAAAAATGAGCACCTTTATCAATTTCGGCTACTATGCCGTCTGCGGTGACTCCATTTACGGGGTCGGTCACAACAATAGCGGTATTACCCAGTTCGCCCGCTACGACATGAAGCAAAACGGTGACTTTGCGGAAGTCGACAGCTATGAAATCATCGACCGAAACATTACCCCAACCTACATTGCGGAACATGGCGATGATCTGTACTACATCCGCGATTGGGATGGTCTTTACAAAATCGGCAAGGATGGCGGAACACCCCAATGTGTCATCTCCGAGCCTGTGGATTACGCGCAGATTCTCAATGACAAGATATATTTCTGCAACGAGGACTACAACTTCTGCCGTGCCGACCTCGACGGCAGCAATGTAGAAGTTCTTGTATACAAGGAAATGTATTACACATATCTGCTGGACGAAAACTGGCTGATTTATCAGGATGACGCAGACAACGAGTCCCTGCATCTGTATCATCTGCTTACAGGCACAGACGTTGCCATCTCCGATGCACCGTCCTATAGTCCCATCATTGTGGATTCCACCGTTTACTTTGCTTTGAAGGAAAACGGCATCCAGACCTTTGCGCGCGTGGATTTGAACGACGTGGAAATCACTTACGACGATGCTACAGGCTCCGCACAGCACCGCTTCAACGTGGAAACCACAGGAAATCCCATCACAACCGACCTCGCCATCACGGCAGATCATTACTGCTATAACGGCACCAACACCGGCTATGACACCGATCATTGGACCTATCTGAAAAATGAAAGCGGCGTTTCCGAACGAACCTACGCCTACACCGGCATCGACTATAATGTATTCTGGGAACTCAACAGCGAAGGGCTGGTTTCCCACATTTATGTCACACTCAATGCAACAGGCGGCAGCCAGACAGTTCCGAGAACCAACTGAGCCCCGCCGGAAAGAAAAAACCGGGCTGCTGACAGCAGCCCGGCTTTTCTATCTGATTGTTTGACAGCAGTCATTTATTTTCCTGTCAATGTATTTTGCAGCCACCTTCGGTATTCCTGCATTTCTTGATTGCAGGGGTCAGCGTACAGCACATAATTCACGCGGCCAAGCAGCTGCCTCTCATAAGACCGAACATCCGCCTCACTTCCAATGTGTTCCAAATGGGCCGCAATGCCGTACTTGCGGCAATAATACAGCTCCTGACGCAGTTTTCTGCGATAGTCGGACGGTACAGACACCCTTTCATTGACCACGATGCCCGTCACCGTTTGCCGCTGCCCGCCGTTCAAAACCACGGTTTTGTTGTCATTCAAAAACAGCCCCACCTTCCGCAGCTCTGTCCGCACCTTGGTTTTCACCTCTGCAGGGTCAAAGCTGCCCGAAAAGGTCATGTCATCGCAATAGCGCGTATACACAATGTGCCGCTTTGCACACCAACTGCCCACCGCATTGTCAAAGTCGCGGAGAATGATGTTGGAAATCGCAGGGGATGTAGGCGCACCTTGAGGCAATGCATCGTGATACACGCACAGCAGACTCAGAAGCACGCGGTTTGGCTCACTGTACCGCGCAGCGGGAAAGGCCTTTTCCTTCACCAGCGGATAAAAACAGTGGTCAAAAAACTTCCGAATATCCAGTTTCATGACCATCGGCTGTCCTACATGAGGCACAGCATTGTGCAGGGTGCTCCCTCCGAGACGGTATGCCATGGCATAGGGAGATACCTCTTCATAGACAAGCAGCTGTCGGGCAATTTTCCGCTGTACAGACTTCAGCAGCCCGTCGGGAACGCTCAGCTGTCTCAACTCTCCGTTTTCCTTGGGCAGCATCACCGTATGATAATGACTGCTTCTGCTGTTGCTGAGTGTATACAGCACCTTCGCAGAAACGCCCAGATCGGTTTCCAGAGAGGAAAGCTCTCTATAAACGATCATATGGAGCTTCCCTCCCTTCCTTTTGCAGAACAATACAATGTGAATACCGAAGATGCGAAGCTGTATACCCGAGCCCATGACAGTGGGCTGAAATACAGCGCAGCAGCTTCGATTGCACTTGCGTGCATCGATCATGGTAATGCATCCCCACAGCGACTCGCTGCAGGTGCCAATGGAAATTGACTTGCTCTAATGTTC
>JAFQPT010000005.1 GCA_017411665.1 Oscillospiraceae bacterium
CTTTGTTGATAACTCTTCTGCATTCCGTCTGGATCCCAATGTGCCTCTGGTCGTTCCCGAAGTTAACGGCGACGATGTAAAGCTGCACAAGGGCATTATCGCAAACCCCAACTGTGTCACCACCATTGCACTGACCGCGGTCAATGCAATTCATCAGATTGCTCCCATTAAGTCTATCATTGCATCCAGCTATCAGGCAGTTTCCGGTGCAGGTGCTGCAGGCCCTGTTGAATTGGAAGGCCAGATGAAGGCACTGGCAAAGGGTGAAGAACCTCAGGTAAAGGTATTCCAGTATCAGATCGCTTACAACCTGATTCCCCAGATCGGCGGCGAACAGGAAAGCGGCTACACCAGCGAAGAAATGAAGATGCAGTACGAAGGCAGAAAGATTCTGCATGCTCCCGATATGAAAGTCAGCTGCACTTGCGTTCGCGTTCCCGTTATCCGCAGCCACTCTGTCTCCCTGACTCTGCGCTTTGACCGTCATGTTTCTGTGGAAGAAGCACGCGCTGTTCTGGCAAACGCTCCCGGTGTAAAGCTGGTTGACGATCTGAACAACAAGCAGTATCCCATGCCTCTGGACACTACCGATCAGGACATCGTATTCGTCGGACGTATCCGTCCCGATCTGACCGATGACAACGCACTGTGCCTGTGGTGCTGTGGTGACCAGGTTCGCAAGGGCGCAGCTACCAACTGCATCCAGATTGCAGAGCTGGTCATCAAGGAATAATTTCATGAATGATAAAAGACACCCGATGTAAATCGGGTGTCTTTTTTGCGGTTATATCAGATGTGGAAGCATTTCTGAATGGAAGGTAGCTGTCCCAGTACCAAGATAGAGCTTTTTTCAGGGAAGACGGTATCGGGTGTGATTTTCATATTGAAAATACCTTTTTCACGAATTGCCAGAATGTTGAGATCATATTTTTTTCGAATGTTCATCTGCAGGACTGTTTTGCCGTACCAGCTGCGGGGGACTTCCATTTCATAAATATCAAAGTCACCGTCCAAGTCAATGAAGTCCAGAATATGTTCGGAGGTGCAGCGGACGGCGGTCCATCTTGCCAGCTGTTTTTCGGGGTAGACTACCTGATCGGCACCGTTGCGCAGCAGGAACTTTTCCTGAATATCGGTGGATGCACGGGAGATGACGTGCTTTGCACCGCTTTCCTTCAGCAAAGAGGTGATTTCCAAAGAATGCTGGAAATCACTGCCGATGGCAACGATACATACATCAAAAAATTTGATATCCAGTGTGGCAAGGAAGTTGGGGTTGGAGCAGTCACCGATGAGTGCATTGGTCACATAGGGGAGCACGTCATTGACCAGTTCTTCATTTTTGTCAATGGCCATGACCTGATGTTTTAAGGCATTCAGTTCTTTGGCAACGTGTCTGCCGTATCGGCCCAGGCCAATCAAAAGTATAGATTTCATAGGTTCCTCCTTAGCCTACAGTAAGTTTTTCCTGAGGAAGCATAGCTGTCAGGTGTTTGTTTTGGGACATAGTAGCGAAAATCAAGGTCAGACCGCCTACACGCCCCAGATACATCAGTGCGATCAAAATGAGACGGGAGAGTGTACCCAATTGGGGAGTGATGCCCAAAGTCAGGCC
>JAFQPT010000086.1 GCA_017411665.1 Oscillospiraceae bacterium
ACGGCTGCGGTCTTGATACGATACTAAAATACGGAATTATGCTTGTTGTTATGGCAGCGCTGTCCCTGACTTTCGGAGTTCTTTCCGGTCATTATTGCGCTGTTGCGTCCTGCGGATTTGCGAAAAAATCCCCCGCCATTGGGCGAGGGATTGGGAAAATCAGTATAGCGAGTATTGTGTTGGTTTTCGCTTGTATTTGATCCCCGACACAATTCCGACCGCAGCAAAAATAGATACGATGGAAGAGCCGCCGTAGCTGAAGAAGGGGAGGGTGATGCCGATAACGGGGGTAATGCCCATGCACATGCCTGTGTTTTCAAACATCTGGTACAGAATGGAGCCTGCAACACCCATGCATACCAGCATACCCAAATCGGTGCCGGAGTGCATACCTACGTAGATGCAGCGCAGTGCAATGATGACCAGCAGCAGAATGCACGCGATACATGCAATCATCCCCAGTTCTTCGCCGATGACGGAGAAGATAAAGTCAGTGTGCTTACCTGCGCGGTCGGACTGACTCTGAGGGCCGTTGTACAGGCCGGTGCCGGTGAGCTGACCGGATGCCAGTGCGATCTTACTCTGGTTTGCCTGCCAGTTGATGCCGGAGTTGTCGGGGTCGATGCTGGGGATGTAGGGCACCAGCAGACGTTGACGCTGGTATTCCTTCAGTACGAAGGTCCATGCAATGGGCAGTACAGCCAGAATGGCCGCAAAGCCTGCCAGAAACCACTTGATGCTGAATCCTGCGGCAAACAGCTGGAAAATAAAAATCATGAAGAAGATGGTTGCAGAGCCAAGGTCCTGAGAAACCACAATAATCAGACCGAAGATGGCAACAAAGTGCAGCGCCAGACCGACTACGGAGGTGAAGTCATTGAGGGTGTTTCTTGCCTTCAGATAGGAAATGTGCTTGGCCATAACGATGAGGTAAGAGACCTTAACAACTTCGGAGGGCTGAACGCCGATACCGAAGAATCGCAGCCAGCCGGTGTTACCGGTGTCGCCTGATTCCCCGAAGAAAATCAGAGAGCTCATCAGTGCGATATTGAACACGGTCAGAATGGGCCAGTTGTCGGCAAGGGTATCAATGTCGACATACGTAAAGAATACATACAACCCCAGACCGATGACAATCGCCAGAAGCTGAACGTACACATACTGCATACTGTTTGTGGATGCGGTGGCACTGGCAATGACCACAACGCCGAATACGGCAGCGATGATGCTCAAAATCAGCAGCAGCATGTCACCGCGGGCGAAAAAGTCCTTCGCGGTGGACAGGACTATTTTTTTGTTTAGTGAATTCAATGAAAACGCTCCTTTGCGTCGAAGCAGACGCTTTCTCAATACAAATGGTTAGACTGCCTGAGCCGCCATTTGGTTCCAAGTAAACATAAAACTCCAATTTAATCTCTGATATTATATCATAAGGAAACTCTTTACGCAACGGCAGAAAAAGGGTATAATATGAAGTCAGAATGAACATTTAATGATTTTGTGAGGAAACTATGGTTTATTACACAAACAGCGACAAGGAAACCGAAGCAATCGGCGAACAGTTCGGCCGCAGCGTGAAGGACGGTACTGTAATTGCCATGTATGGCGATTTGGGTGCGGGTAAGACTGCATTCGTCCGCGGCATGGCTCGCGGTATGGGCATTACCGAGCGGGTTTCCAGTCCTACTTTTACGATTGTAAATGAATATCTGGGGGAACGTACCCTCATTCATTTTGATATGTATCGTCTGGGCAGTGCCGATGAGCTGTTTGACATCGGTTGGGAGGACTACCTTGCCAGAGGCGCAGTATGTGCCGTGGAATGGAGCGAAAATGTGGAAGAGGCATTTTACGGTGACGAAATTCGTTTGACCATTGAAAAGACCTCCGACACCTCCAGAAAAATCACCATTGAGGGGGCAGATGTATGCTGACACTTGCATTTGAATCCAGCGCAAAGGCAGCTTCCGTTGCACTTTGCGACGGCGAAACCTTAATCGCGCAGACCACACAAAATTGCGGTCTGACCCACAGCGTGACCCTGCTGCCTATGGCAGAGGCCCTGCTGAAGAATACCGGTTATAAGCTCAGCGATGTGCAGCTGTTTGCGGTGGCCCACGGCCCCGGCAGCTTTACAGGTATCCGCATCGGTGTTTCCGCTGTGAAGGGGCTGGCATGGGGCGCGCAGAAGGCAGCGGTCGGTGTATCCACACTGGAAGCCATGGCGTATAACGGCCTTGCCTTCGGCGAAGGCGCTGTATTGTGCTGCGTGATGGATGCCCGCCGCAATCAGGTTTATAACGCACTGTTTGAGATTCGTGATGGCAGACCCGGCCGCATCAGTGAGGACCGTCCCATTGCTTTGGAGGACCTGGCGAAGGAAGTAACCGAGCTGGGCAAGCCTGTATATCTCATCGGTGACGGTGTGACTGTGACGGAGAAGTATTTCCGTGAGCATGGGATTCCCTGCACTGCAGCACCCGACCCCATCCGTCTGCAAACCGCTTACGGTGTGGCAATGGCTGCGGCTGCCAAGGAGCCTGCAACGGCAGACGATATTCATCCCGTTTACCTGCGCATGAGCCAGGCGGAGCGGGAACGTATGGAACGCATGAAACAACAAGCATAACCGAAGAAAGGACGTTTGCACTATGGGAAAACTACACGTATATGATCATCCTCTGATTCTGCACAAGCTCTCTATCCTGCGAGACAAGCGCACAGGGGTCAAGGAATTCCGTGAGCTGATTGGCGAAATTGCGGGCTTGATGTGCTATGAAGCAACCAGAAACCTCAGTGTGGAAGAAGTAATCGTGGAAACTCCCGTGGCACCTGCCAAGTGCTACCGTCTGGCAGGCAAGAAACTGGCCATCGTACCCATTCTCCGCGCAGGCGTGGGCATGGTAGACGGCATGCTGTCTCTGCTGCCCAGTGCGAAGGTGGGGCACATCGGTTTGTTCCGTGACCCCGATACACTGGAGCCCGTGAAGTATTACTACAAAATGCCTCCCGACATTGCGGAGCGCGATGTCTTTGTGGTGGACCCCATGCTGGCAACCGGCGGCAGCGCTGTGGCAGCCATCGATTTTTTGAAGGCAGACGGTGTGAAGCGCATTATGCTGCTGAACATTCTGGCTGCGCCCGAAGGTGTGGCAACGGTACAGGCAGCCCATCCCGATGTGGATATTTATGTGGCTGCGCTGGATGAAAAGCTCAATGACCACGGCTACATTGTACCCGGTCTGGGCGATGCAGGCGACAGAATCTTCGGCACCAAATAAATGGAATGGAAAACAAAAAGTCATCCACAAGGATGGCTTTTTTCTTTTGCGTGACTCGACAGAATGTAACGAATTATCCGGTCGGTGGTTATTATAATAGTGGAAACCCCAAGGGCAAATGAACAAACTATGAAGAATCCGTCAACAATCGGTATACAATGATGGGGTGACATAGACAGCTGATTGGGGAAATAGTATAATTAAAATGGACAAAAAGGAAATTGTCAGAATTTGGATGCAACATTTTCGGAACCTTTGCGTCTAACCAAACAACGAAACAAACAGAGGCAACTCGTTTCAATAATCTTCTGAGAAAGACGGAGGGATATACATGAGACATTTATTACGACGTTTCATCAGCATTTCGCTGGCGCTGATGCTGACTGCGGGTCTGCTGCAGGGCGGCGCTCTTGCGGCTGACTGTACACATGCAGAGCTGAAAAACGGCGTCTGCCAAAACGAAAGCTGTAAGGAGAGCTTTGCCGCAGCGGTAGGTGATACCCTGTATGCATCTTTGGACGATGCCCTCAAGGCAGCAAAAACCGAAGAAGCCGACGCTGTGAGCGTGTTTACCGATTTGAAGGACAAGACCCTGGAGCTGGGCGGAATCAGCCTTGTGGTAGAAGCAGGGGACAGTCTGGAGTTTGAAAACTGCAAATTCGTCGGTACGAACGAAAATCAGGTGCTGCTGAACTACGGCAGTCTGATTTTGAAGAACGTGACGGTTGAAAACACCGAAGGCAGGTTTGCGCTGGTCAGCGAATGCACCGAAGGCACTGATTTGCTGGAGCTGTCCATAGTCGGCGGCAGCTACACAGGCAAGGAATACGGCATCGGTCTCAAGCAGATGAAGCTGCAGCTGAATGGCGCTGCGGAAGTGGTTGAGGAAGAAGAACTCGTTACCGCGCCTGTTGTCAGCGGTGAAACCGCAGACTTCCTGCTGGAAGACAGCGGCATCGAAGTGATGTGTGCACTCAAGGCTGATGCATACACGGTGGAAAACCGCACTCCCGGTGTGTTTGCATTTGTGCCCGAATATGAAGAGGGCGTGACTCCTGCAAAGGAATGGCTGAAGAGCGTCAATGCAGAAGTCAGCTATGATGCAGCAGCGAAGCACTGGTCTGTGCCCGATTCCATTACCGCAGCCATCAAGGTGGACAAAACCACCTTTACCTATAACGGCTTGGCACAGGCACCTGCTGTTTCCGAAGCAAAGCTGTACGGCAAGGATTTGACTGCCGATACCGATTACACTATCAGCTTCACCAAGGGCGCTGAAGCGGCGGAAGAAACCGTAAACGTTGGCAAGTATAAGATGACTGTCAGCGGCAAGGGCAGCTATTCCGGTACATATGAAGTTGAATATGAAATTGTTGCCGCAACTCCCGTTGTGGAGTGGGACAAACCCACCGAGCAGTTGGCCTATAACGGCAAGGCTGCGGCACTGACCTCCAAGGCAGTGGTAACGCTGGCCAATGACGAAACCTTCAGCGGTCAGCTGGCATATGCCTACCGCGCAGGCAGTGCAGGTGCTTTCACCGATGGTCTGCCCGTAGAGCCCGGCACCTATGAAGTGAAGGCTTCTGTGGCAGCGGCGGCAAACTACACCGCAGCGGAAACAGAGGACCTGCTGACCTTGACCATCGGCAAGAAAACCGCTGCACAGCTGACTCTGGAAGTAACTGTACCCGAAGGCGGTCACACCTACACAGGCAGTGAAATTCGTCCCGCTGTGACTGTGAAGGACGGAGAAACCGTTGTGTCTGCGGATGAGTACGAAGTGACCTATTCCAATAACACCAATGTGGGCACAGCAACTGTGACGGTAAAGGCGAAGGAAAACGGAATGTATACCTTTGAAGACCTGCATGAGAT
>JAFQPT010000087.1 GCA_017411665.1 Oscillospiraceae bacterium
AACGCACTGAGCCGCGCTTTGGGTTTTACCCCTATGGATTTGTCGTCCTGCACCCAAACGCAATTCAGCCCCTTTTACGGCTCCTATTACGGACAGTCCGCTCTGAACATCACCCCCGATGTGCTCACAGCTCTGTCTGACTCCATCATTGACAGCTGCATCGTCACAAGCCCTGAGTTCAGCGGAGAAAAGCCCGTATATTACGAAGCCGATTTCGAAGAGATGGACGGCTACAATCTGTTTCTGGGCGGCCCTCTGGGAATCGTCACCGTGGAAAACCCCAACGGCAGCACAGGCAAAGAGCTGATTGTCTTCCGCGATTCCTTCACTTCCTCTCTGGCACCTCTGCTCATGGAAGGCTATGACAAAATCACCCTTGTAGACCTGCGTTATCTGGCAAGCATCAATGTAGCGCGCTTTGTGGAATTCGACGACCAGGATGTTCTGTTCCTGTACAGCACCACACAGGTCAACAGCGGAAAGCTGCTGAAATAAAAAAGAACCTCAACCTTTCGGTTGAGGTTCTTTTTATACGATGCCTGCTTTTTTGAACACATCCTCGTGCAATTCATAATAGGGAATCACATTCGGCTGCGTATGCTCAGGGTGAGGCGCAATATGTTTCTCCATAGTAATCATATCATACCATTTACCAAACTTATATCCCGCCTTGTTCAGTTTTCCCACATATGCATATCCCATCGCCAGATGAAACTTCTGACTGTCATGGGTCAGATACTCGTCTTCAATTTCCACACCTGCCACCAGCACATAGAGATTGGTGATATTCTGAGCCTTGAGAATCTCTTCCATAGCCTCATACAGCATTCTGCCGATTCCCAGTCCGCGGCAGTCCCGACGAATATACACGCTCAGCTCCACTGACCAGCTGTACGCTTTCCTCACCCCATAGGGATGGGCATACGCATAGCCCACAATCTCTCCATTCCGCACGGCCGCCAGATATGGGTAGCGTTCCTGCACCTCAGCGATGCGGCGGGTGAATTCTTCTGCGGAAGGCGCTTCATATTCAAAGCTGATTGCTGTGGTTTCCACATACGGTGCATAGATTGCCGCAAGCTCCCTTGCATCTTCCGGTGTGGCAAATCGTAGGGTAATGTTCTTGTTTACAGTCATGGGCAGACCTCCACAGAGAATTTTCATCATTTTAGCACAGGAAAGATTCCATTGCAATAGACCGACCTTCCTTGACAGTGCCTATGGCCTTTGATAGAATATTTATATTCTAATCTTCGATGGGAGAGATGAAAATGACCAGTACCGAAAAACTGACTTTTTCTTCTGTTTGTCTGGCATGCTGCTTCTTTCTGCCCATGTTGACCGCATCTTCCCCGGAAGTAACCGCCATGCTGTGTCTGATGCATTTTCCCGTAATGATCTGCGGCATGATGTGCGGCGCACCGTGGGGCGTCGCGGTCGGCGTTACCGCACCGATTCTGCGCAGTCTGATGTTCCATATGCCCGCCATGTATCCGTTGGCAGTGGCAATGTGTGTGGAAATGGGCGTGTACGGATTCATTTGCGGATTGGAGGCAAATGACCCCCGCAAATCTCCCGGCAACATCTTTTTGGATTTGATTCTGGCAATGGTTGCAGGCCGCGTGGCATGGGGTGCCGCCATGGTTTTCTTTGCTTTGATTTCCGATGTTCCTTTCTCTGTGGAACTTTACAAAGAAGCTGTGCTGAACACCTGGCCCGGTGTAATTCTGCAGCTGATGAGCCTGCCTCCGCTGATCGTATTCCTGCAAACCGCATACTACCCCGACGATATCGAAGCACTGTAAGGATATAAAAACTCCCCTGACCGACGGTCAGGGGAATTTCTATATCACGCATCCGACAGAAACAATACCGGCTCAATCCCCCAAAAAACGAATTTCATTTCGTCAAAACGTCAATTTTAAACCTGTCAAGACACTGTATTTACACCTGTCAAGATAATAACGACGAATTTTCCGAAAATCCATTGAACCGCAGATGAAAAAATGTTAAGATACAGTTTAGAGACCAAATAATTTCCTGAAAGGGGAAACACGCAATGAGTCCTAAATACAATTCCGAAAAACTGAACATGACCATGCTCTGCGACTTTTACGAGCTGACCATGGCAAACGGCTACTTCAACTCTCCCATGAAGGACAAAATCACCTATTTCGATATGTTCTTCCGCAGAGTGCCGGATAAGGGTGGCTTTGCCATCATGGCAGGCCTGGAGCAGTTGATTGAATATATCAACGACCTCCATTTCTCCGAAGAAGACATTGCTTATCTGCGCGGCAGAAATCTGTTTTCCGAAGATTTTCTGAGCTATTTGAAGGATTTTAAGTTCACAGGTGATATCTGGGCTGTTCCCGAAGGCACTCCCATCTTCCCCAATGAACCTGTTTGTGTTGTTCGTGCACCCGCAATCGAAGCACAGCTGCTGGAAACCTTCTTCCTGCTGACCTTCAACCATCAGAGTTTGATTGCCACCAAAGCAAAGCGTATCTGCCGTGCCGCAAACGGCAACGCTGTTCTGGAATTCGGCTCCCGCCGTTCTCACGGCCCCGATGCTGCGATTCTCGGTGCACGCGCTGCCTATATCGGTGGCTGCGCAGGCACTGCATGCACCATTGCCGATCCTCTGTTCGGCATCCCCGCAGGCGGTACCATGGCACACGCATGGGTACAAATGTTTGACAGTGAATACGACGCATTCAAAACCTACTGCGAAACCTATCCCACCAATGCAACCCTGCTGGTAGACACCTATGACACCTTGAAGTCCGGTGTTCCCAATGCCATCAAGGTCTTCGACGAAGTGCTCAAGCCCTTAGGTATCACCCAATGCGGCATTCGTCTGGACTCCGGTGACATTGCTTACTTCTCCAAGAAGGCAAGAAAGATGCTGGATGATGCCGGCTGGACCGAATGTAAGATTACCGTTTCCAATTCTCTGGACGAGCATCTGATTCGTGACCTGCTGCTGCAGGGCGCAAAGATCGACGTATTCGGCGTTGGCGAACGTTTGATCACCGCAAGAAGTGAACCTGTATTTGGTGGTGTGTACAAACTGTGTGCTGTGGAAAATGACGACGGTACCATCAACCCCAAGATCAAGATCAGCGAAAACGTTGCAAAGATCACCAATCCCGGTTACAAGCGCGTATACCGTTTCTTTGAAAAGGCAACCGGCAGAGCCCGTGCCGACTATATTACACTGGCAGATGAAGTTGTCAATATCGAAACCGAAGATTTGATTATCCGTGACCCCAATGCAACCTGGAAGGAATTCCTCATTCCCGCAGGTGCATACGAAGCAAGAGAACTGCTGGTTCCTATTTTCCAGGGTGGCAAGCAGGTTTACCAGTCTCCTTCCCTGCCCGAAATCAGAGACTACTGCACCAGACAGGTGAGGACCCTGTGGCCCGAAGTCAAGCGTTTTGAAAATCCCCACACCTACTATGTTGACCTGTCCGACAAGCTGCTGGAACTGCGTAACAACATGCTGAACGAAAAGAGAAAGCGCAACTAAGGAGGTACCTGCATGAACGCTGAAACTCGCAGAAAAAAGATCGTGGAGCATCTGTCCCGTTCTGCTGCCCCTGTCAGCGCGACTGTACTTGCCGGAATCTTTTCCGTCAGCCGTCAGGTGATCGTGGGTGACATTGCTCTGCTGCGCGCAGCCGGCGAAGACATCACCGCCACCCCCAGAGGCTATGTACTCACCCACGAAGATCCGGGCATGACTCGAACCGTTGCGGTGAAGCACTCCGTTCACCAGACCGCCGAAGAGCTTTACATTTTCGTTGATAACGGCTGTATTGTAGAAGATGTCATTGTTGAGCATCATATTTACGGTCAGCTGATCGGTCAGCTGCAGCTGGCATCCCGATATGATGTCGGCCAGTTTCTGGACCGTCTGGAGCGTGGCTCTGCCAACGTACTGTCCAGTCTGACAGACGGCATCCATCTGCACACCCTGCGTTGCCCCGACGAGGCTGCATTTGATCGCGCCTGTCTGGCGCTGAAAGAAGCAGGGCTCCTGCTGGAGCAGGAAGAATAAAAATTGCCCCTGCCTTTTGGCAGGGGCATTTATTGTTCTCACGCTTCCGCTTCGGCAAGCAAACGCTGAAACAGACTGTCATATGTCGGATACTTTCGTTTCAGCGCAATGGGACGGCCTTCGGCATTGGTAAAGCAGTGCTCACTGCGACACTCTGCAACCGTTTGACCCGTTGCCGTATTGCGCATATCGTAGCCGATTGCAAGCCGCACTCCCGTATATTCCAAAACCCGCACTTCTACACATACCTCTTCTCCGAAGGTGGTCGGGTTTTTATAGCTGCAGGTCACCCCTGTCACAGGAGAGCTTACTCCATCTGCCTCCATCTTTGCATAGCTGCAGCCGATGCTGTCCAGGTAAAAGATGCGTGCCTCTTCCATCCACTTGATGTAATTGGAATGGTGGGTAATCCCCATTTTATCGGTTTCATGGTATTGTACTTTACGGATATATCGGTTCATGGTATTTGCCTCACTGATTGGAATACTTTGAGCATAACAGAGTTTGTTCTCCATTGCAAGAAAAGCAAAACCGCCCTCCTGCAGGAGAGCGGTCATAGATTCCGTTAAGCATTCAATCTGTTGGAAATAAACTGCCGCACCTCGTTTTTGGGAATCTCCAGAACAACAGACAGCTCCCCAAACAGCAGCTCTTCCGCGCGCTTCATATAGCGCTCATCGATTGCACCGAATTTACGCTTCTGCGCCAGAACCTGTTCCTTTTTGCGATGCAGAGAAATGGTCAGCTCAATCAAATCCGCACAGCTGTGGGTGCCGATTTTCTTCTCATAATAATCCTGCAGCTGACGCAGCGCGGTATTATAATAAGGCTGTGCATCCACCTGCGGGATTCCGTCAATCAGCGCCAGAGCTTCCTCTCTGGAGATAATGGGACGCATGAACATCTTGGTATCCACAGGCACAGAAATTCTGCATTCCTGATAAATCGGCTTAATGATATAGTATGCCTTTTCCTCATCGGTATGAGGCACTTCAATCATTTTAATCTCTTCAATCTGGCAAACACCGTTGCTGCCGTAAATGATTCGATCTCCTATCTGATACATATTCACACCCACTCGCCTCCGTTCTGCCGCACAAACAACCAACAAAAATATTGTACCACATATTCCCGAAAAATGTAAGTATTTTTTATGCATTCGTACAAAATTTTATAGTGTATTCTCAAAAACGCCTCACGATTTACAATTCATATTTTTTCATGCACTTATTTTACAAAAACGCCTCTGTTTTTTCGTGGTTATTGAAAAATTTTTGATTTCGCGATAAATTTTTTCGTTAAATTTACATTCACAAAAATCTTTACATTTTCGAACGTCCGTGCTACAATGTGTGCATTATTTTTGAATGCAGTATAAATATTCGGAGGTTTATTATGGATCAGATCGATTATTCCATTTTGAACATACTCAAGCATAACGCCAGAGAAACCGCTTCCAACATCAGCAAGGAAGTACACCTGTCTGTTTCCTCCGTTATGAACCGCATCCGCCAAATGGAAGACAGCGGTATTATCAAGGGCTACGAAGTAAAGGTCGACAGCAAAAAGCTGGGCTTTGATGTGACTGCTTTCATGGAAGTCAGTCTGGAACACCCCAAGTTCTATGACAGCTTCTGCGAAGCCATTGTCAATCACCCCAACATTGCAGATTGCTATTACTTCACCGGAAACTTCGACTTCCTGCTGCACATCACCTGTACCTCTTCCGACGAACTGGAATCCGTACACCGTGAAATCAAGTGTATCGAGGGCGTATCCGGCACCCACACCCACTTTGTTCTGAAGACCGTCAAGGCCGGTCAGTACCCCCTGAAGTCCAAGAACATGCTGTAATCAAAAACAGAACCGCCTGCAGCTTACTGCAGGCGGTTTTTCTATCTGAAAATGCATTGACAGGGTGTCATGCGCCATATAAGATAAAGAAGGAGCACAACTCCCAACACAGAAAAAGGATGTGTATGTATGGAACGAATCGCATATTACAACGGACAAATCGGTGCCCCCGACGAGCTGTCAATTCCGTTTCTGGACCGCGTCTGCTTCTTCGGTGACGGCGTATACGAAGCCGTTCTCGCGGCAAACGGGGTCATT
>JAFQPT010000088.1 GCA_017411665.1 Oscillospiraceae bacterium
CAACTTCCTTTGTTTTTACACACAAAGGAAAAGCATCGACACCGCCAAGCTCTTTAAACAAAACGCACTTGCCCTCCATAACAGGCATCCCCGCTTCAGGACCAATATCTCCCAACCCCAAAACAGCAGTGCCGTCTGTCACAACAAGGCAAAGATTACTGCGCGCTGTCAGTTCATAATACTTGTTAATATCTTTCTGAATCTCCAGACAGGGCGCAGCAACACCGGGAGTATATGCAAGAGACAAATCATGAGAATCGCGAACAGGTACTGTGGATTCTACGCGAATTTTCCCTTTTTTCTCATAATGTAAAGCCAAGCTTTCTTCTGCAATTGTCATTTTAATGCCTTCTTTCATTGCATTTCTTATATATAAAGTGTATTATACGAGCAACGGAATAAACTGTAAAGTGCGGAGATGATAATTTTATGAGAGAAATTTTCGCAGAGCAAATCACAAAGACAGTCGCGAAACTATGCATTCAAGCTTGTACCGAGCTTCCCGAAGATGTAAAGCAGCGGATATACGATTGCAGAGCATGTGAGACTTGGCATACCGCCCAAGATGTTTTGGATGTCATCATTGAAAACTTCGAAACAAATGAAAACATTCCCTTGTGTCAGGATACCGGTATGGCATGTGTTTTCATTAGCATCGGACAAGATGTGCATGTAGTCGGTAACTTATATGACGCTATTCATGAGGGTGTTGCCAAAGGATATGCGGAAGGATTTTTAAGAAAATCCGTTGTAGCAGATCCCATTCGAAGGGTCAATACCGGAGATAATACACCCGCCATGATTTATACGGAAATTGTTCCCGGCGACCGACTGGAAATCACAGTCGCCCCCAAAGGCTTTGGAAGCGAGAATATGAGCTGCATTGCTATGCTGAAACCCGCGGACGGAATTGAGGGAATCAAAAGCTTTGTTATGCAGACTGTTGAAAACGCAGGTCCCAACGCCTGTCCCCCGTTGTCTATCGGAGTTGGAATTGGCGGAACCTTTGATAAAGCGGCATTTCTGGCAAAAAAAGCGTTATTACGTGATATGGGTCAGCACAACTCCGATCCTTATTATGCAGAATTGGAACAGGAACTTTTAGCAAAGATCAACCATCTTGGAATTGGGCCCCAAGGTTTAGGCGGAAAAACCACCGCACTTTCTGTCGCTGTTGAAGTTCTTCCGACTCATATCGCAGGACTTCCCTGTGCAGTAAACATCAATTGCCACAGCGCACGTCATGCAACTGAGGTGATTTAATCATGAAGAGAAAACTCAATCTTCCTCTTTCGAAAGAAACAGCTGCTACACTGCATGCAGGTGATAGTGTTCTTCTCAGCGGTACAATGTACACTGCACGTGATGCAGCGCATCAAAGGCTTGTTGAAATGCTCGAAAACAGCTCACCTCTGCCATTCAATTTAAATAATGCTGCAATCTATTATGTAGGACCATCCCCTGCATTTGATACGCATGTAATCGGGTCTGCAGGCCCCACTACATCGGGACGATGTGATAAATATACCCCTGCTCTTCTTCAAAGCGGTGTAACTGTTTTAATCGGAAAAGGAAAACGCAGTGATGAAGTAAAAAAACAAATCACTCAACATTCTGCAGTCTATCTGGCTGCAACCGGCGGAGCGGGTGCTCTTCTCGCCCGATGCATCAAGACCAGCAAGGTAATCGCCTTTGATGACCTTGGGACTGAAGCAATCCGTGAACTTTCTGTTGAAAACTTTCCCGCAATTGTAATCAATGACGCGCACGGACGTGACTATTATGACACAGCGCGACAAGCATACCTATCTACTGTAAATAAATGACATAATCCCTCCCCTATTACTATAAAATTTATGGGAGGGATTCATTATGAAAATTGGCGATTTACAATATAAGGAAGTCATCAATATTTCAACCGGACAACGTCTGGGATACATCGCAGATGTCGAATTTGACATCCATACAGGAAAAGTCCTGTCATTTATCATCCCGGGCCCAAGAAAGCTTTTAGGCCTGTTTCCCGGTGAAACGGATTATATATTTCCGTGGGAGAGCATTGTGCGAATGGGTGACGATACGATTTTAATCAGTACCGACTTTGAAGACCCAAATACAAAGAAAAACATTCACAAAAAAATTGAAAAAAGTTTGTATTAACTGTAAAATAATACTTGCATTCCGCACGCATTTCTGGTATCATATTTCAGCATTACGATAACACACGGAAGCCAGATTTCACGCCGTGTAGCCCGAAAGGGTCGGGTAAGAAATACGAAGGCTCCGGAGGTTTAAACAAATAAGGAGGAAAATTGTAATGGCAGTCGTATCTATGAAACAGTTGCTGGAGGCCGGCGTACACTTCGGTCACCAGACCCGCAGATGGAACCCCAAGATGAACGAATACATTTTCTGCGAACGCAATGGTATCCACATCATTGACCTGCAGAAGACCGTTGGCAAGCTGGAAGATGCTTACAACTTCGTTCGTGGCCTGGCAGAAAAGGGCGAAACCGTTCTGTTTGTTGGCACCAAGAAGCAGGCAGCAGAAACCGTTAAGGAAGAAGCTGAACGTTCCGGCATGTACTACGTCAACGCACGTTGGCTGGGTGGCATGCTGACCAACTTCAAGACCATGCGCACTCGTATCGACCGTCTGGCTCAGCTGAAGAAGATGCAGGAAGATGGCACCTTCGACATGCTGCCCAAGAAGGAAGTTATCAAGCTGATGGGCGAAATGGAAAAGCTGGAAAAGTACCTGGGTGGTGTTAAGACCATGACCAAGCTGCCCGGCGCTCTGTTTGTTGTTGACCCCCGCAAGGAACACAACGCAATTGCAGAAGCTCGCAAGCTGAACATTCCCATTGTTGCTATCGTTGACACCAACTGCGATCCCGATGAAGTTGACTACGTTATCCCCGCAAACGATGACGCTATCCGCGCTATTCGTCTGATTGCTTCCACCATGGCAAACGCTGTGATTGAAGGCCGTCAGGGTGTTGACGCAGGCGAAGCTGTTGAAGCTCCCGCTGCTGAATAATTTACTCACAAGAAAGCTCTTTAAGAGTAAGAATTAGGAGGAAATCAAAATGGCATTTACTGCAGCTGACGTAAAGAAGCTCCGTGAAATGACCGGCGTTGGCATGATGGACTGCAAGAAGGCTCTTGCAGAAGCTGACGGCGATATGGACAAGGCTGTTGCTTGGCTCCGTGAAAAGGGTCTGGCTGCTGCTCAGAAGAAGGCAAGCCGCATTGCTGCTGAAGGCATGAGCTACGCAGCAGTTGTTGGCGGTGTAGGCGTTGTTGTTGAAGTTAACGCTGAATCCGACTTCGTTGCTAAGAACGAACTGTTCGTTAACTACGTTAAGGGCATCGCTCAGGTAGTTGCTGAACAGAACCCCGCTGATCTGGACACTCTGATGGGTCTGGAATTCCCCGGCTCTGGCAGATCTGTTATGGAAGAACAGAACGACAAGGTTCTGGTTATCGGCGAAAACATCAACGTACGTCGTTTCGATCGTTACGCAACCGGTATTTCCGTTCCTTACATCCACGCTAACGGCAAAATCGGCGTTCTGGTAAACATGGAAGTTGGCGAAGGCGCAGATTCCGCTCTGGTTGAAGAACTGGGTAAGGATCTGGCAATGCAGATCGCAGCTATGAACCCCTCTTTCCTGGACAAGTCCGACGTTGACCCTGCTACCCTGGCAAAGGAAAAGGAAATCCTGATGGCTCAGGCTCTGGAAGAAAACAAGAACGCTGCTAAGCCCAAGCCCGAAGCAATCATCGAAAAGATGGTTATGGGTCGTGTAGGCAAGTACTACGAAGAAAACTGCCTCCTGCAGCAGGCTTACGTAAAGGAAAACAAGGTTTCCGTAGAAAAGCACGTTGCTGAAGTGGCTAAGCAGGCTGGCGCATCCATCAAGGTTGTTGGCTTCAAGCGCTTCGCTACCGGTGAAGGCATCGAAAAGCGTCAGGACGACCTGGCAGCTGAAGTTGCAAAGCTGGTTAACGGCTAATTAAGCTCCCAAATAGACCTCATTCGTTTGGATGAG
>JAFQPT010000089.1 GCA_017411665.1 Oscillospiraceae bacterium
CACTGGATCGATTCACCCTCCCCTCTGCCCCCAACGCGGAATTCGGCGCAAAAGTCTTTAAAATTGCCCGTGATGCCCAGGGAAACCGTCTGACCTATCTGAAGGTGACGGGCGGCAATCTGAAGGTGCGCAGTGAAATCACATACACCGACCAAAACGGAGAAACACTGTCCGAAAAAATCAAAGGCATCCGCCTGTACTCGGGCGCTAAATTTGAAAGTCCCGAAAGTGCGGTACAGGGCGAAGTCTGCGCCGTTACGGGACTGAGTAAAACCTATCCCGGACAGGGGCTCGGTGCCGATGCCAATGCATCCGCACCTCTGTTGGAGCCTGTGTTGTCTTACCGCATCGTACTGCCTAAAAACATTGACCCTATGACCATGCTGCCCAAGCTGCGTCAGCTGGAAGAGGAAGACCCTCAGCTGCACATTGTGTGGAACGAGCATCTCAAGCAGATTCACGCGCAGCTCATGGGCGAGGTGCAGATTGAAATTCTGAAAAGCCTCATTGCCCAGCGGTTTGATGTCAATGTGGAGATGGACACAGGCCGCATTATGTATAAGGAGACCATCGCAAACATCGTAGAGGGCGTGGGACATTTCGAGCCTCTGCGCCATTACGCGGAAGCGCACTTCATTCTGGAGCCTCTGCCTAACGGCAGCGGTCTGGAATTCGGCTCGGCATGCAGTGAAGATGTGCTGGATCGCAACTGGCAGCGACTGATTGTGACCCATCTGGCGGAAAAGCAGCATCTGGGTGTTTTGACAGGTTCTCCCATTACCGATATAAAAATCACCCTCGTGGCGGGCAGAGCCCATGCAAAGCACACCGAAGGCGGCGACTTCCGTCAAGCCACTTACCGCGGTGTCCGTCAGGGCTTGATGCAGGCGGAAAGTGTGCTGTTGGAGCCCATCTATTCCTTCCGACTGACCGTGCCCACCGAAACACTGGGACGGGCCATCAACGATATCCGCGCCATGAACGGCACCTTCGAAACACCCGACAATTACGAGGAAACCGTTACCATTACAGGCACCGCACCCGTGTCGCTGATGTCCAATTATCACACGGAAGTATCCGCCTATACCCACGGTAAGGGTAAACTCAGCTGCGCACTGGCAGGATATATGCCCTGCCACAACAGCAAACAGGTCATCGAAGAAATCGGATACGACCCCGAGCAGGACGTGGAAAACACGCCTCACTCCGTATTCTGTGCCCACGGCGCAGGATTCACCGTAAAATGGAACGAAGTCCCCGAATATATGCACCTGTCCGGCAGTCTGCAGGAAAAAAAGACTGCAGATGAGCCGGTACGCCCAGTGGTGCGCACCCGCAATCTGGACATTGATGACAAAGAGCTGGAAGCCATCATGCGCAGAGAATTCGGGGAAATCCGCCGTCCGAAGTATGGCAGTGCCAAACAGGCCATGCAGGCTGAGCGTATGCAGCAGGAGCCCATCGCCAAGAAGGATTACATCATCATTGACGGTTATAACGTGATATTCGCATGGGAGGGCCTCAGTGACCTCGCCGCATCGGATTTGGATAACGCCAGACAGGTGCTGCTGGACACACTGGCAAACTACCGCGCCTTCCGCGGCTGCGAAATGGTTGTGGTCTTTGACGGCTATAAGGTCAAAGGCAACAAGGGTTCCCGTGAAAACCACCACGACATCAATGTGGTCTACACACAGGAAAATGAAACAGGCGACATGTATATCGAAAAGCTGGCAAATTCCATCGGCAGAAACTATCGTGTCCGCGTAGTCACCTCTGACAGTCTCATTCAGCTTTCCGCATTGCGCAGCGGGGTGCTTCGTATGTCCGCCAAGGAGTTCGGAAACGAAGTACAGTCAATCCTCGCCCAAATCCGTCAGGTAATCAA
>JAFQPT010000090.1 GCA_017411665.1 Oscillospiraceae bacterium
CAAAAGACTGGTGGATGCCATTCATGATTGTGGCAGTAAGGTCATATGTCAGATTAACCACGCAGGCAGCGGCACCAATCCCGATTATACGGGAGGACTGATTCCTGTGGCTCCCAGTGCGGTGGGACACCCTCTGCGTCCCGATTCCGTGTGCCGTGAGCTGACCGGGGAGGAAATCAAGGCATTGCCCAAGCTGTATGCGGATGCGGCACTGCGTGTGAAGGCTGCAGGTGCAGACGGCGTGGAGATTCATGCGTGCCATGCGTATCTGCTCAATCAGTTTTATTCTCCGCTGACCAATTTCCGCACCGACGAGTATGGAGGCAGATTGGAGAACCGTATACGTATGATTCGTGAGGTGTATGCAGCAGTTCGCGAGGCTGTGGGGGACGATTACCCGGTTGCCGTTCGTCTGGGCGGCAGTGACTATATGGAAGGCGGCAGCACCATCGAAGATGCGGCTGCAGCCTGCAGGCTGCTTGCGGAGGATGGGGTAGACCTCATCGACCTGAGCGGCGGGATGAACAGCTTTTCCGTGAAGGGCAGAAATTACGCAGGGTATTTCCGCGATATGTCGGAAGCGGTGAAGGCTGTGACGGATGTGCCCGTGATTTTGACAGGGGGCGTATGGTCTGCGGCAAGTGCGGAAATACTGCTGCAGGAAAAGGCTGCCGACCTCATCGGCGTGGGCAGAGCCTTGCTGCGTGACCCCCGCTGGGCAGAGCAGCAGATGGGGGAATGAAGCATCCATTATTAAAGGGTTCTCCTTTACGAAGGGGAACCCTTTTTTATTTATGGTTATTGACATATGCCATTTACAGTGCTACCATATAATTGACATATGCCGAAAATGTGAGGAGGATCCGAATGCCAAGACCGAGAAAATGCCGCAAGGTGTGCTGCATGCCTGTCAGCGGGGGCTTTGTGCCTGTTGGGCTGCGGGGAGAAGGCAGTGTGGTAATGACGGTGGATGAGTATGAAGCCGTTCGACTGATCGACCATATGGGGTTCACTCAGGAGGAGTGCGGAGCGTATATGCATATTGCCCGCACTACGGTGCAGCTGATTTACAACAATGCCCGCAAAAAACTGGCGAAAGCACTGGTAGAGGGGCTGGAGCTGAAGATTCAAGGAGGCGAATATCAGCTGTGTGACGGCGAGGAAACATACTGCGGCTGCGGTGGCTGTAAAAAGCACGCGGCTATGAATAAAAAGGAGGATACGCCATGAAAATACTGATTCCTGTGGATGAAGACCGCAGAAGCGTCTGCGTGTCTTTTGCGAGAGCGCCCTACTGGCTGATTCATGACAGTGCAATGGGTACTAATGAGGTTGTGGAAAATCCCGCGGCCAATGCCGAGGGTGGCGCAGGCCCCAAGGCGGCACAGTTTGTACTGGACTGCGAGGCCGATGCGGTGATTACTGTGCGCTGCGGTGAAAATGCGGCGAAGGTGCTGCAGGCAGGGGATGTGGAAATTTATAAAAATGAGGGCAGCGACAGTTTGAAGAACATTGCCCTGCTGCTGGGCGGACAGCTGAGCAAGCTGGATCATTTCCACGCAGGCTTCCACGGTCACCAATGAGAATTGCGGTTTTGAGCGGCAAAGGCGGTGCAGGAAAAACCTTTGTGTCTGTAAATCTGGCGATAGCTGCAGGCAAGGCTGTGTACATTGATTGCGATGTGGAGGAGCCAAACGGCAGACTGTTTTTGAAGCCGGAACACCTGCGGCGGGAGACTGTTTATCGCATGCTTCCGCAATTTGACAAGGAAAAATGCATCGGCTGTCGGAAATGCGTGGATTTTTGCCGTTTCAACGCATTGGCGCTGGTGAAAAAGAAACCTATGCTCTTTGATGAAGTATGCCATAGCTGCGGCGGTTGCGAGCTGGTGTGCCCTGTGGGGGCGATCGGTTGGGATCGGCACCCGGTTGGTATTGTAGAGATCGGCGAAAGGCACCAGATGAAGGTCATTACGGGCGAACTGAACATCGGAGAGGCCAGTGGCATCCCCGTAGAGCAGCGGGCTATGGAGCTGGGCTTTGGAACGGAGGGGACGGTTATCATTGACTGTCCGCCGGGAAGTGCCTGCAGTGTGATGGAGGCGGTAAACGAGGCAGACTACTGCATTTTTGTGGCAGAGCCTACAGCCTTCGGTCTGCATAATCTTAAGATGGTGCATGAGCTGGCAGAACTCCTGGGGAAGCCCGGCGGCTGTATCATTAATAAAGCGGATGGCTGCTATGAGCCGCTGATGGATTATTGCGCGGAAGCGAAGCTGCCCATCCTATGTGAGATTCCTTACAGTGAGGAAACCGCCCGACGGACTGCGGCGGGGGAAATCGCCGTGGACTATGATGAGACACTGAAGCAGAAGCTGGAAGCTGTCTTGCGGGAGGTAGGCGCATGAAAAAACTGCTGATTGCAAGCGGAAAGGGTGGTACGGGTAAGACCACCACTGCTTCTGCGTTCATTCGCTTTGCCGATGCCAAGGTGTTTGCCGACTGTGATGTGGATGCGCCCAATCTGCATCTGGTGCAGAGTATGGATGGGGTGCCTGTGAAATCGGACTTTATCGGCTCCGAAAAAGCGG
>JAFQPT010000091.1 GCA_017411665.1 Oscillospiraceae bacterium
CGCTTCAACATCACAAAACCCGGCAGCACCTATAATATCATTATGGGTGGTTCCGCAATGTAACCCCCAAAACGGCTTGGAAAATTCCAAGCCGTTTTTCTTATTAATAATCATTATCATTAATATTGACAGATTCTCTAAGATGGTTTATAATGCAGTTAGATGAACCTACCGAATTAGTGAGGTGGAACTTATGTTTACGATTATTCGAGGAATTATGATTCCCTTTATTGGCACTGCATTGGGTGCAGGCTGTGTCTATCTGATGAAAGGCGAATTGAATCGCAGCGTTCAGCGAGGTTTGACAGGATTCGCAGGCGGTGTCATGGTGGCTGCATCTATTTGGAGCTTACTGATTCCCGCAATGAACTATTCCGAGCATATGGGAAAACTGTCATTTCTCCCTGCCGCTATAGGTTTTTGGGCGGGTATTCTGTTTTTGATGCTGTTGGATAAGATCATTCCTCACTTGCACATGTTTAGCAGTGAAAGCGAAGGCCCCAAAGCACATCTGGACAAGGATACCATGCTGATGCTGGCAATGACGATTCATAATATCCCCGAAGGCATGGCAGTGGGTGTGGTATATGCAAGCCTTCTTGCAGGCGACGGCATTTCCGTTCCTGCCGCACTGGCACTGAGCATTGGGATTGCCATTCAAAATTTCCCCGAAGGCGCGGTATTGTCCATGCCCTTGCGCTCAAGCGGTGTCAGCCGCGGCAAGGCGTTCGGCTATGGGGTACTCAGCGGTGTGGTAGAACCGATTGGCGCTGTACTCACTATTGTGGCTGCCCATCTGGTTGTTCCCATTCTTCCCTATCTCCTTGCATTTGCAGCAGGGTCCATGATTTACGTCGTTGTGGAAGAATTGATTCCCGAAATGAGCGAAGGCGAACACTCCCATGTGCCTGTCCTGTTGTTTGCAGCAGGCTTCACGCTGATGATGGTACTGGACGTCGCTCTCGGATAAAGTAAGGGCAAATCAAAAAGGAGCTGTGATTTTTCACAGCTCCTTTTTCTGTTTCAAAGTTTTCAAGTAGCTTTTCGTTGCTTCAGGCACGCGTCTGGATTCCACAGTCTTCTGAATGGCTTTGTTGTGCACTTCCGTTTTGAGTACACCTTGCTCGATATATGGAATCGCCAGTTCGGGACATTTCCCCACTGCTTCCGCAAACAGCCACGACACCGCCATATTGATGTAATATTCCTCGCTGTCCACTTCACTTGCCAGTCGCAGCGTTTCTACCGCATACTCCTCTGTCAAAAAATGCTTCAGCAGCATCACCAATGCATAGCGCACGGTGTAAGTATGCTCCGATTGCAGCCAGAGCTTACACTTTTCAAAAAGCTGCGCCTTATGGTTTCCGAACACCTTCGGAGAAAAGCAGTCGCAAACTGCCCAGTTATCAATATAGGGCAAAAAGAACTCTGTCTCAAACATGCAGGTATCATAATCCTTGATTTGCTCAATCAAAAACGAATGCACTGCATTTTCCTCATAAAATTTGTGAGGCACATCCCGAAGGAACTCTGTAAGGTCTTCCCGCCCCGCGAACTGCTTTGCAATTCTGCGCATAACCGGTACACGCACACCCAACATTCCATGCTGTTCCTGTGTCGGCACTAAGCTTCCGTGAAACGCCTTATATTTCTCCTCCGCATTCTCGACCAAAGCCCTGCGGATTTCTTCGGAAATACTCATTTTTGCAATGCCTCAACCACTGCTTCCAAATGCAGTCCGTGAGAGGCTTTCACCAGAACATAATCACCGTCCTGCACCAAAGTGCAGATTGCACGTTCCAAAGATTCGCGGTCTGCAAAATGAATGACATCGGTCATACCTGCTTCCTTGGCAGCAGCAGCAATATCCACACCCAGTTCTCCGCATGCAATCAGCTTGTCGATGCCTTCTCTGCAGCATACTTCACCCATTTCACGGTGCATAGACACGCTTTCGGTTCCAAGTTCATACATGTCACCCAGTACCGCAACCTTTCTGCCGGGGCACATTGCCAGAGATTCGATGGCAGACTTCATAGAATCGGGATTTGCATTGTAGCAGTCGTTGATCACAGTCAGCTTGCCCGTTTCAATCACCGCTGCCCTGCCGCCTACAGGCTGATAAGCTGCAATCCCTGCCGCAATATCCGCATCACTCATACCAAAATTCATACACACCGCAGCTGCGCCCAAAGCAGCCAAAATCATATGCTTTCCGTAAGCGTGAATGGTCACAGGAATGCGGCGGTCGAAGCAGACGATATCGCAGCTGATACCGTCTTTACCGTGCACAACCACATTCTCCGCATGGAACACACAGTCTTCCTTGGTGCCGAAGGTAAACACATCCAGACCTGCATAGTCATAGCGTGCCAGCAAGTCATCATCCCCGCAGACAAACACGCTGCCACCTGCCTTGATGTAAGGCATCATTTCCGTCTTAGCCAAAAATACGCCGTAGCGGTCACCCAGAAATTCCAGATGGCAGCGGCCGATGTTGGTAAACACCGCTACATTGGGACGTACGATTTTAGCCAGATATTCCATTTCACCGAAATGATTGATACCCATTTCCACAACCGCTGCACGATGCTTGGGGTTGATACGGGACAAGGTCATGGGAACACCCATGTGGTTGTTATAGTTCTTATCGGTCTTTAAAACCGCAAAACGCTGCTCCAGAATGGAAGCAATCATTTCCTTCATGGTGGTCTTTCCCACTGATCCTGTAATGCCCACAATGGGAATCTGCAGGGTTGCGCGATAAGCTGCTGCAATATCACCCATGGCAGCAACCACGTCCTCTACCACAATGCAGGGACGAGTTTCCCCTTCGGGGACATGGGTCACCAGACAGGCAGCCGCACCTTTGTCAAACGCCATGGAAACAAACTTATGGCCGTCTACCTTCTCACCGGGCAGTGCGCAAAACAGATTGCCTTCCACTACAACACGGCTGTCAATTACGATTTCATTGGGCTGACGGACTGCAAGGTCACGGTCACCCATATATGTACCGCCGCAGGCAGCGGCCATGGTAATCAAACTCAAACCTGTCATTTGCTATACTTCTCCATAGATACTTCAATGATTTTTTCGCACAGCTCGCCGTAATTCATTCCCATCGCTTCACCCATCTGAGGAATGAGGCTGGTGGGAGTCATGCCGGGAAGGGTATTGGCTTCCAGACAGTACATGGTCTTTTCGGGAGTGTTTTCCATAATAAAGTCTACTCGGCCGTAGGCATCCAGATGCAGCGCCTTATAAACCTGCTCAGCCAGTACCTGTACACGCAGGGTATCTTCCGCATCAATGGGTGCAGGGCAGATTTCCTCAGTCAGACCTGCCTGATACTTGTTCTTGTAGTCATAGAAGCCCGCCTTGGGAATGATTTCAATGACAGGCATTGCCTTGCCGTTCATAACCCCTACAGTCAGTTCTCTGCCGGAAATATATTTTTCTACAATGACTTCATCTTCGTAACGGAACGCATCGGAAACCGCAGCTTCGTACTGAGGCAAATCGTATACAATGGCAGTGCCAACGGAAGACCCGCCGGAACAGGGCTTCACCACACAGGGGAAGCCTACATTTTCATAAGGTGCTGCGCCTTTCTTCAGCGTAATGGAAGGTGCGGTGGGTATGCCCGCCTGACGGAAGATTGCCTTAGATACACCTTTATTCATGGCCAGCGCACTGCCGAAATAGCCGGAGCCTGTGTAACGAATTCCTGCAATATCCAGTACGGCCTGCAGCTTACCGTTTTCCCCTTCCTCTCCGTGCAGAGCAAGGAAGGTAATATCTGCTTCGCGGCAGATTTCCAAAACATTATCGCCAATCAAACTGTCATTGTCCTGTTTGCGCTGAGCCTTGATTGCATCCAAATCGGGTGCCGTCTGCTCTACACGATATACGCTGTTTTCACGCTTACGTGCAAACAACTCCTTAGGGTCGCTATATGCTTCGGTGCAGCCAAAAAACAGGTCCATCAGTACCACATCGTGACCTCTGTCACGCAGCGCATTGGCAACGCCATGGCCGGAAGACAAAGAAACATCACGCTCGTTGCTCAAGCCGCCGCAAAGTACAACAATTTTCATATTCATATCTCCAAATCAATAGATTCTAATTTCAAAAAATGTACTCATAATAATACAGTTTATATTGTACCACATCAATTCTCATCATTCAAACTTTTTTGTAATAAGGCGTATTTTCGCAAAAAAAGTTCGTGCATGTATTAACAACTTATGCTATACTATGTGAGTTAACGTCCGTGATAGGACGAAATGAAGCCGGATACAAACAGTTTCCTCATCGAATGAAGAACATCACCGTGTGCCGGCTATGAAAGGAACCATCCAAATGAACTATATCGTCATGGATTTGGAGTGGAATCAGGCAATGCGCTCTGACTCTGCGGTATTTAACAAACTCCCGATCCATTTGCGCGGCGAGATCATTGAAATCGGTGCGGTCAAGCTCAATCCCGACATGACTCCCGGCGAAGAATTCACCATTGATGTGCGTCCCCAGTTTTTCAGACGCATTCACTATAAAGTAAAGAAAATCACAGGATTTGACAAGGAACGTCTGGCAAGAGGTGTTCCTTTCCCCGATGCACTGGACAAGTTCCGCAAATGGTGCGGTGATGACGTCACCTTCCTGACCTGGGGCATTGATGACCAGGGTATCATGGAGCAGAACATCATCATTCATGATTTGGACTGGGACTGGATCAGCGGCTGGGTGAACCTGCAGACTATTTATTCTCTGCAGACACTGGGCGAAAAAGTCCAGCGCAGCCTTTCCTCCGCGATGGAGCACTTCGGCATCGAACAGACTCGCGTCGCCCATGATGCATTGGGTGATGCGTACAATACCGCACTGGTATGCTCCCATCTGGACATGGAAAAGGGTCTCAAGGATTATGCGGATGCCGCAAAGATTCTGGCACAGCGCACCGCAGAAAAGGAACTGCGTGCCGCATCCGAACCCCAACCCATCGAACACACCGATCCTGTAGAATTCGTAAATAAGGCCGATGCATTTGCAAGCGATCTGGCTCGTCCCGTCTGTCCCATCTGCAAGAAGGAAATGGAAAGCGGACGTTGGCTCAATCAGGGTGATCAGCGTTACATGAACATGTTCGAATGTGAGGAACACGGTAAGTTTCTGACCAGACTGAAGTTCAAGAAGAGCGACGCAGGACTCTGGGCAGCCACCAGATTGATTTATATCGCAGGTGAAGACACCGAAGGATTCTACCGCGCAAAGGCACAGCAGGCACGTCGCCGCGGCAGACGCCATCCCGCAAAAAAGAAAAACGATCCCGCAAAGTAAACAGCAAAATGCCACACCGAAATGGTGTGGCTTTTTTGTTAGCTATTTTTGATAAAATACTCTCTTGCTGTGTCAGCATCTCTCAAAATTTGTTGCTGCAGAGCTTCCATAGATTCAAACTTCTTTTCCGGACGAATGAAGTGGAAGAATTC
>JAFQPT010000092.1 GCA_017411665.1 Oscillospiraceae bacterium
ACTGCTGGAAGCCGTTCATGGCGATGTACAGGAAGCCCTCGATATTGCCTGCAGCGGCATTGCCGGACATGACCGCATCGCCGAAGGAGTTGATGGAGGACTGGATGATGACATTGGAAATGGCAAACATGGACCCCTGCACCCCCGCAGGCATGCCGATGCGAATCATCTTCATGAGCTGAGGCTTGTAAATGTGCATCTTTCCGAATTCGAAACGACAGGAATCGGTGCGCAGCATCAAGGTACGCAGTACCAATGCACCGCTGACCACCTGAGAAATGATGGTTGCCAGTGCCACACCTGCCACATTCATATGGAATTGAGTGACAAATACCACGTTCAGCGCCACATTGATGACACCCGCCAGTGTCAGATACTTCAGCGGACTCTTCGTATCCCCCGCAGCGCGGAGAATGGAAGCGCAGAAATTATACAGCATGGATGCAGGCATCCCCGCAAAGTAAATCTGCATATACAACGCAGACAGGGGCAGCACGTTATCCGGCGTATCCATCCAGCGCAGCACGGGCTTTGCCGCGCAAATGCCGATGACCGCCAGAATCAGACCCGTAATCACCGCAGTGGGCACTGCCGTATGCACGGTACGATGGACGACCTCGTCATCCTCGCCGCCCAGACCGTGGGCCACGGTGACACCCGCACCCACAGACAAGCCGATAAACAGGTTGACAATCAGATTCGTAATGGCACCCGTGGCCCCGACTGCCGCCACAGACAAGCTGCCGCAAAACCGACCCACGATTACAAGGTCGGCAGCATTGAACAGCAGCTGCAGCACCCCTGTCAGCATGACGGGGATGGTGTATAAAATGATATTACGGAAGAGCGGTCCTTCCAGCATGGAACGATCAGCGGTTTTCATGAGAACACCTCACAGTCAAACGATGAGTTCCCCTGTATTATACTCCTGCAGTTTTCAAGATGAAAGAGACAGCAGGAACAATTTTCCATTTTTCGCCGTCTTCTTCTGATATACTGCCCATGAATATATTCGCTTTCCACAGGTGACCTATGAAACCAAAACACACACCGAAAGCCCCCGGCTTTTTCTCTGTTTTCCTCATGACAGTCATGGTGACGGTAGAGATGCTGACACTGGCTCTTTTTTGGCTGCTGCAGCTGTCAGTGCCCGTACTGCTCATCATCGGCTCTGTGATGGTCATGGCCGATACCGTCATATTCCGCATGGTATTTTCCAAAAACCCGTCTCTGCTCCGTCTCAGACGGCTGACCGCCACCCTTTCCTCGCTGCTCGTGACAGCGGTCAGTCTGGCAGGCTGTGTCACAGTGGTGATGCTCAGCAGCACCGTCAATGCCATGTTCGGCAGCAGTGACCTGACAGGCAGCACCCCCGTGACCACGCCCGAAACCCCCGATACCCAGCCCTTCGCCGTCTATCTCAGCGGCAGCGACTCCCGTGGCAGCACCCTCACCAAAAGCCGCAGTGATGTGAATATCATTGCCGTGGCAGACCCCGTAGGCAGGCAGCTTCTGCTGGTCAACACCCCCAGAGACTACTACGTGGCCAATCCCGCAGGCAGCGGTGCCGGGGACAAGCTGGCTCACTGCGGGCTGTACGGCACAGACAACTCCCGACAGGCGCTGGTGAATTTGTACGGTGTTCCCATTGCCTATGCGGCGCAAATCAATTTCAAGGGCTTCGAAACCCTTATTGATGCGTTGGGCGGCGTGACAATCGTTTCCGACACAGCGTTCACCACCACCATGGGCGGCTATCGGATTCAAAAGGGGGAAAACACCCTCAGCGGTGCCCAGGCACTGGCCTTTGCCCGTGAGCGCAGCAGGGTGTCGGGCGGTGATGTGACCCGCGGAAAAAATCAGATGAAGCTCATCGCCGCGCTGATGGCGCAGGTTTCCCCCGCCACGCTCATCGCCAACTACCGTGAAATTCTCGGCAGTCTGGAGGGGATGTTTGTCACGGACATGCCACTGAGCACCATCACCCGGCTCATGACCGCCTGTCTCCCCGACCTCAACGAATGGCAGGTGTTCTCCCTGTCCGTCACGGGCACAGACGGCACGGACTACAACTACTCCTCGGGATGCAGCGCTTATGTCATGTACCCCGATGCCGATTCTGTCAGACACGCAGCGGATTTGATGCAGCGGGTGCTGCGAGGTGAAGCGATTTCACAAGAAGATGTGGATAACGCTCCGTCTTGATAAATCGAAGTTTGAAGGGAAGAGTTAAAAGAGGCGCTTGGCTCCCCTTCGATAAGGGGAGCTGGCATTTTGCTGCGCAAAATGCCAGAGAGGTCGATTTTACAAACGTTTCCGCATGTTTTTCGACCTCTCCACCGCAAGCGGTCCCCCTCAGCTCTGCACACCCACAAGGGGCGCCCTTCGCAAGGGGAGGCAAGGTTGCGGCAGTTTACCAACACTTCAAACTCTGATTTTTCGGGGCTGCAGTGTTCTGCTTTGCAACAAATGACAAATTTTCCGTATTTTTCAGTGGGAAACGTACCATTGCAAACAGCCCCGCCTCCGTAGTAAAATAAACTGAATACAAGCGTGCTGCTGTATTTTTTCGATTGATCCTATCTTCTTTTTTGGAGGTTCCCCTATGAATTATGATGTGATTATTATCGGCGCAGGCCCCGGCGGTATTTTCTCCGCATATGAGCTGACACAGCTCAGACCCGACCTGAAGATTGCTGTCTTTGAAGCCGGTCACGAGCTGGCAAAGCGCCGCTGCCCCATTGACGGGGAAAAAATCAAAACCTGCATCAGCTGCAAGAGCTGCTCCATCATGAGCGGGTTTGGCGGCGCAGGTGCATTCTCCGACGGCAAGTACAACATCACCAACGATTTCGGCGGTACCCTCCATGAATACATCGGCAAGAAGCAGGCTCTGGAGCTCATGCGCTATGTAGACGAAATCAACATGCGCTACGGCGGCGAAGGCACCAAGCTGTACTCCACCGCAGGCACCCGCTTCAAGAAGCTGTGCATCCAGCACGACCTGCATCTGCTGGACGCTTCCGTCCGTCATCTGGGCACCGACATCAACTATGTGGTGCTGGAGAATCTGTACGAAGAGCTGAAGACTAAGGCAGACTGGTTCTTTGACTGTCCCGTAGACTCCGTATCCATCATTGACGGCGGCTACGCAGTGCACTGCAAGGACAAGACCTATACCTGTGCAAAGTGCGTCATCTCCGTGGGCCGCAGCGGCAGTAAGTGGATGGAAGTGGTCTGCAAGGATTTGGCAATTCCCACCAAGTCCAACCGTGTGGACATCGGCGTCCGCGTTGAGCTGCCCGCAGATGTGTTCTCCCATCTGACCGATGAGCTGTACGAAAGCAAAATCGTCTACCGCACCGAAAAGTACGGCGACAAGGTACGTACCTTCTGCATGAACCCCAAGGGTGCTGTGGTAAACGAAAACACCAACGGCATCATTACCGTAAATGGCCACAGCTACGAAGACCCCGCCAAGCAGACCGAAAACACCAACTTCGCACTGCTGGTGGCAAAGCACTTTACCGCACCCTTCAAGGACTCCAACGGCTACGGCGAAAGCATCGCCCGTCTGAGCAACATGCTGGGCGGCGGTGTTATCGTACAGCGCTTCGGCGACCTGATTCGCGGCAGACGCTCCACCCCCAACCGTATCGAAGAATCCTTCGTGACTCCCACACTGAATGCGACTCCCGGCGACCTGTCTCTGGTCCTGCCCAAGCGTATTCTGGACGGCATCATCGAAATGATTTACGCACTGGACAAGGTGGCGCCCGGCACCGCAAACGACGACACCCTGCTGTATGGCGTGGAAGTCAAGTTCTACAACATGGAAGTGGAAGTAAACGACAAGCTCATGTGCAAGTATGAAAACCTGTACGTCATCGGCGACGGCAGCGGCATCACCCACTCTCTGTCCCATGCATCCGCAAGCGGCGTACAC
>JAFQPT010000093.1 GCA_017411665.1 Oscillospiraceae bacterium
CGATTATTTGATTGTTGGTGCGGGCTTATTCGGTGCAGTGTTTGCACAGCAGGCCAAGCAGCGTGGGAAATCCGTGCTGGTTGTGGAAAAGCGCGGCCATATCGCGGGCAATGTCTATACGGAAGCGATGGAAGAAATTCAAGTGCACCGTTACGGCGCTCATATTTTCCATACCAACAATAAAGAGGTCTGGGACTATGTGAACGGGTTAGCGGAATTTAATCGCTATACCAACAGTCCCGTAGCCAATTATCACGGAGAGCTGTACTCCATGCCCTTCAATATGTATACCTTCAACAAGATGTGGAATGTAGTGAAGCCTGAAGAAGCTCGGGAAATCATTGAACGTCAGCGTCGGGAGGCGGGGATTACCGAGCCTCAAAATCTGGAGGAGCAGGCCATTTCTCTGGTGGGGACGGATATTTACGAAAAGCTGGTAAAGGGCTACACGGAAAAACAGTGGGGCAGACCCTGCGACAAGCTTCCCTCTTTTATCATTAAGCGTCTGCCTGTGCGCTTTACCTTTGACAACAACTATTTTGATGCCCGCTATCAGGGGATTCCCATGGGTGGCTATACCAAAATGGTGGAAAAGATTCTGGACGGCATTGAAGTGCGTCTGCATACAGATTATCTGGAACATAAGACGGAGCTGGACGCATTGGCGGAAAAGGTGATTTATACAGGCCCCATTGATGCCTATTTCGGCTATTGCCTGGGTAATCTGGCATACCGCAGCGTGCGCTTTGAGACAGAGGTTTTGGATACCCCCAATTTCCAGGGTAACGCTGTCGTAAATTATACTGACCGCGAGACACCCTGGACGCGCATCATTGAACATAAGTTCTTTGAATTCGGGACACAGCCCAAGACTGTTATTTCCCGTGAATACAGTGCAGAATGGCATCCCGGCATTGAGCCTTATTACCCCATCAACGATGATGTGAACGGAGCACTGTATGCCCGTTACAAGGAGCTGGCTGACGGGGAGAAAAACGTGATCTTCGGCGGCCGATTGGGCGAATATAAATACTATGACATGGATGCGGTGATTGCATCGGCTTTGGAACTTGTGAAGCGAGAATTTGGTGAGTGAGGAACACATTATGAAGCTACTGACAGTAACAGTCCCTTGTTTTAACTCTCAGGACTATTTGGAAAATTGCATCGAAAGCTTGCTGCCCGGCGGAGAGCGGGTGGAAATCATCATTATTAACGACGGATCTACCGACCGCACCGGTGAGATTGCCGATGCCTACGCGGCAAAATATCCCAATATTGTTCGCGTTGTCCATCAGGAAAACGGCGGACATGGGGAAGTAATCAATCAAGGCATCCGCCATGCCACAGGCACTTATTTCAAGGTTGTAGACAGCGATGACCGACTGAGCGGAGAGTTCCCTGCATTTCTGGACCGTCTGGAAGCATACGAGCAGGAAGGTGGCGTGGATTTGTTTGTCAGCAATTACTACTACGTCCATTCTGACGGAATCGGTGACCGTTCCATCAACTATGCCAATGCGCTGGACGAAAACAAAATCATGGGGTGGGAGGATACCCGCAGCTTCCGTATGCACCAGATGCTGACCATCCACAGCTGCACCTTCCGCACTGAATGTATGTGCAAATGGCCTGCGGATTTGCCGAAAAAGACCTTCTATGAAGATAATCTGATGGTTTGCATGACGCTGCCGCATGTATCCCGCATCGCGTATATGAATGCGGACTTGTATCTTTACACCATTGGCCGTGAGGGACAGTCCGTGCAGCAGGATGTGATGATGAAGCGCTATCATCACCAGATTCTGGTGACTAAAATGTGTTTCCGCTCCTGCCATCTGGATGATATCCTGCAGCCCAGACTGAAGCAGTATATGAAGCATGAGCTGTTTATGATGTTTGCCATCTCGATTCTGTTTACTCGTTTGAATCGTACCGACGAAACCGATGCGGCCATTGCTGAAATGTGGGCGGACTGCTACGAGTTTGATGCCAAATGGGCCAAGCACTTCCGAAAGGGGCCGCTGTGGCTGATTTGCCTCCCCGGTCATTTCGGACGGGAGTTTTCTGCATTGATTTACCGTATCTGCAATAAAATCGTTCGTTTCAACTGAAATACAAAACATCGCGCACCGCTGAACCGTATGGTTCAGCGGTGATTATTTGCTGAAACCTTTTTCTATAAATAAATCCGACTAAACAACTGGACAGACTGAAATGAGGTTGATATAATGTGTTGGAATATTAGATTGACGAATTGGGAACTGCTCGTCAGTCGGATAAAGTAGACAGGTGGATGAAAATATGAGTGAACACGATTTTGAGGCATTAAAAATTGAAAATCAGTTGTGTTTCCCACTGTATGCTTGCTCCAGAGAAGTAATCAAGCAATATAAACCCTTTTTGGATGAACTGGACCTGACATACACCCAGTATATCGCTATGATGGTGCTGTGGGAAAACCAGGAGATGACCGTAAAGGAATTGGGCGATGTTTTGTATTTGGATTCCGGTACTTTGACTCCGCTGCTGAAGAAGCTGGAAGCAAAAAACTACGTAACCCGTACCAGATCCCGCAAGGATGAACGCAACTTGATCGTTGCTTTGACCGAACAGGGCGAACAGCTGAAGGAACAGGCAATGAAAATGCCGCGCGCTATTGCAGATTATACCGAGCTGTCCAAGAAAGAGGCGGAAGATTTGTATCGCACGCTGTACAAAATTCTTGCGCGCTTGGAACAGTGTAAAAACTAATCAAATTATGAGAATGCTCCGTGAAGTTCGCGGAGCATTTTTGCTTGACAAATATATCGTACTGCGATATATTATATATCGAGGTGCGATATATCGAATCGCAATATAGGAGGTGAGCGATATGGATGCACATATCAGAAAGGTTTATGTCCCCATGACGGAAACGGGGTTTTATATTTTGCTGTGTCTGCAGGATGAGATGCACGGCTACAGCATTGTGCAAAAGGTAGAGGCAATGACAGGCGGTGCGGTGCGGTTGAGTCCCAGCACCATGTACGGGAGTCTGTCGAAAATGGAAAAGGACGGACTGATTCGCTTTGTCAGAGAAGAAGATAAACGGAAGCTGTATCATATCACTGCCCTTGGCAGAGAAGTATTGGAATTGGAAATGAATCGAATCGAGCGGCTATACCGCAATATGAAGGAGGCCCGGAAATGAGCGCAACGAAAACCATATTCAAGTGGTTTGATATTACCCAGCATGAAGATGAGCAGGAGTATCTGCGTGAAATGCATCGGAGTGGCTGGCGGCTGAAGAAAGTCACATGGGCATTTTATACGTTTGAGCAGTGTGAACCTGAAGATGTGATTTATCAGCTGGACTATCATCAAAGTATTGAACAGAAAACTGAGTATCTGCAGATGTTTTTCGACTGCGGTTGGGAGTATATCCAGGATATGATGGGATACTCTTATTTCCGCAAACCCGCGTCAGAAATGGGAGAGCATGAAACAGGGATTTTCTGCGACCACGAGTCTCGTATGGCAATGTGGGACAGAGTGTTTAAAGGCCGTGTGAGGGTACTGCTGTTTATGCTGATATGTGTGATTATTCCGCAGCTGGTGATGCAGTCACATAACACATCTCCCGGAGGGGATGTGCTGTATGGAGTATTCATCGGTCTGCTGCTGGTGTATCTGGTGCTTTTGATTCGTTTTGCACGGCGCTATAAAAAGGCGCGGGATGGAGAATAATCGAAAAAAATCTGCATTTCTTTCTGAAATGCGGATTTTTTTACGGCATTTTTATCAGATTGTTTACAGCTTTCCTATTGCGGTTATATAGAAGGGTGTGATAAAATCATTATTTGTTAATAGGATTGCGAAGCCCGAGAAAGCGGGCGATTTTAAAGGAGGCACTTTCGTTGATTGCTGCAATTATCCTGTTTGCGTTGACCTATGCGCTGATGCTGTCCTTTGGACAATATCGTCCTTATATCGCGCTGGCATCCGGCGTGATTTTTATTCTTACGGGGATGCTGCCGCTTAATCAGGTACTTGGGGCTATTGATTTCAATGTATTGCTGATGATTGCAGGTACTATGGGTCTGGTATATTTGTTTATCGAGAGCAAGATGCCTGCGCTGCTGGCAGACTTGATTATGGATAAGGTTCCCAATGTTCAAATGGCAGCGGTTTCACTGGCGTTGTTTGCAGGGATTATTTCCGCTTTTGTAGACAATGTGGCCACTGTATTGATGATTGCTCCTGTTGCGCTGGCCATTTGCAAGAAGCTGGGTACCAACCCCGTTCCCTTTGTTATTGGCATTGCAGTATCCTCCAATTTGCAGGGTGCGGCTACGCTGGTTGGAGATACCACAGCTATTATGCTGGGTTCTTATGCGGAAATGAGTTTTTTGAACTTTTTCTGGTATAAGGGGCGTCCCTCTATCTTCTTTGCGGTGGAATTGGGTGCGATTTTGTCCGCATTGATTCTGGCATTCCTGTTCCGCAAGGAAAAGGCGGAAATTCCCAAGGGCAATGAAAAAACTGTGGTCACCGACTATGTTCCCACTGTTTTGCTGGTCGGTGCCATTGCGCTGCTGATTGTGGCATCCTTTATTCCCGTGAAGCCCGATATCACCAACGGTCTGATTTGCTGTACGCTGATGGCGTTCGGTGTTGTTCGCAATTTCGTGAAGAAGAAAGATGTGAACGCATTGCTGGCACCTTTGAAGGCCATTGACTTTGAAACCATCGGTCTGCTGGTCGGTCTGTTTTTGATGATCGGTGGGATTACAGCGAAAGGCGTTATTGATGCGGCTGCGGATTTGCTGGCAGCGGCAGGCGGCGGAAATATCTTCCTGCTGTATACTGTAATTGTCTGGGCTTCCGTGCTGATTTCTGCGTTCATTGATAACATTCCTTATGTGGCAACTATGCTGCCTGTGATTACAGGTCTTTCCGCGGCACTGGGAATTGACCCCACTGTGCTGTACTTCGGTCTGCTGTCCGGTGCGACTCTGGGTGGGAACTGCACACCCATCGGGGCTTCCGCCAATATTACCGCAATCGGTATTTTGAATAAGGAAGGCTATGAAGTGAAGAATGGCGACTTTATGCGAATGGGCGTTCCTTTCACCCTGGCTGCGGTGATTCCCGCCTATATCTACATCTGGCTGATGTATGGCGGCCTGTAAAGATTATCCAACACCTGCTGCGCTGCGGCAGGTGTTTTTGTTTATCTTAGATGTTGACAACACAACTTCCTGCGCATATAATATGGGATGTTGATAAGTCAACAAAAGATGAAAACAGGAGGCATTGCCATGATCGACCGTTTTGAACAGTTTGTATCCTATATTTCCGCAATTCACAGAGATATTCAGAAAATTGAGCGGGATGAGATGGTGAAGTACGGACTGAAAGGTGCGTATGCGCAGTATCTGGTTGCGATGCACCGCTATCCCGAAGGCATTACCGCTGCAGAGCTGTGTGAAGTGTGCGGCAAGGATAAGGCGGCGGTGTCCCGTGCGCTGTCCGAAATGGAAAGCAAGGGGCTGATTGTGAAGCAGTGCAATCACGACAATCAATACAGAGCGCAGCTGCTGCTGACACAGGCGGGGATGGATGCTGCGAATTATGTATGCCGCAAGGCTGTGACAGCGGTAAAAATTGCAGGGCAGGACTTGAATGACGAGACCAGAACGATTTTGTATCGCAGTCTCCGAGGGATTGCCGCACAGCTGCAGAAAATTACCGAAGACGGCATTTCCGAATAAGATAGACACAAGGAGCTTCATATATGAAGGTAAGAATCATTACGGACTCGACTGCTGACCTGAGAGCGAATCTGGTTGACAGCGTTCCCTTTGTCCCTTTGACCATCAACTTTGGTGAGGAAGAATTTGTTGATAACGTAACGATGAGCCGCAAGGCGTTTTACGAACATTTGGCGGTTTGTAAGGACTTGCCCAAGACCAGCCAGCCCACCCCCGATGCGTTTGAGAAGGAATACAAGAAAGCAATCGCTGCAGGAGAAAAGGTGATCGTGCTGACCATTTCCTCCAAGTTGTCCGGCACTTTCCAGAGTGCAAGTATTGCTGCGATGGACTATCCCGATGATGTTTACGTCGTGGATACCCGCAGTGCGGCAATCGGTGTGGGTATTCTGGCAGAGCTGGCATATGAACTGGCAAAGCAGGGGCTGGATGCGGAAGCAATCGTTGCGAAGCTGGAAGAGGAAAAGAATGATCTGGTGCTGTTTGCAGCGCTGGATACGTTGGAATATCTGGTGCGCGGCGGTCGTCTGTCTAAGGTTGCAGGCCTTGCGGGCGGATTGCTGAACATCAAGCCTGTCATCACTTTGAAGGATGGCGAAATTGCCGTTGTTGGTAAGGCTCGCGGTACCAAGCAGGCGAATGCA
>JAFQPT010000094.1 GCA_017411665.1 Oscillospiraceae bacterium
AAGCGGCTGTCTAAAGTGCTCAATGCCAATGTTACGACCGGTATGAGTGTAGCATGTCTGCTGTGCTATGCAGGCATGAAGAGCTATTCCTTCTTCACGGGGGCAAACCACATCGGCTGGGAAATTCCCAAGGGCACACCCGGTGATATTCTCAGCGCGGGCTTTATTCTGCCCTTGAATATTTGCGTGGGCATTATCGTTGCCTGCACGATGTTCAGTTTCTATTCCCTGTTTTCTCAGGTAGAGGAGGAGTGATGCTATGGAACTGCAAACCTTACTGGATATGCGTTATCAGATCGTAGCGGTTATTTTGTTCTGCATCGGCTTTGCGACGCTGTTTCTTCATCCCAACCTGATTAAGAAAATCATCGGACTGAACCTGATGGACTCTGCGGTGTTTTTGATGCTGGCAGCGGTGGGCTATATCGATGGCGGCAAGGCGCCTATCATCGTAAACGGAATCACCGATGCATCCTACTACATCAACCCCGTTCCCGGCGGTCTGGTGCTGACGGGCATCGTAGTTGCGGTCAGTACTACGGCATTTTTCCTTGCTTTGACGCAGCACTTATATCATCTGTATCATACGCTGAATCTGGATGAAATTCTGTTGCTTGCCAAAAAGAGCGAGGGAAACTAATTCGCTGCAAAAAATGTGGCGAACTCAGCGAGGTAACTTGCCGAGTGTAATTTTTGAATCCAACGAAAGGGAGCTGTGTTTATGCCTTTTGTAAACAATGTTCCGTTTTTTAGTATATTCATTGCGATGATTGCCGGTGTTTTGATGCCGCTGATCAAAGACGGCCGCAAGGCTTTCCGCGTGACGGAAGCTGCGACTGTGATGATTGGTGTGCTGTCTGCATGGCTGCTGTGGGAAACTGCCGTCAATGAGTACAGTTTTACATATATGATGGGTCACTATCCCGCCCCCTGGGGTAATGAATTGCGTGCGGGTCCGTTGGAAGCAATGCTGTCTGTTGTGTTCTGCGTTGTGATGGTGCTCAGCCTGGAAGGCGGACGTCGAGACTTGTTTGACGACATTTCCGAGCGGAAACAGCACAACTACTGTCTGATGCTGAATCTGATGCTGGCATCTCTGCTGGCGCTGATTTACACAAACGACGTGTTTACCGCTTACGTATTCATTGAAATTAATGCTATTACCGCATGCGCCATCGTTATGGCGCGCCGTCCCGGTCAGAGCCTTGTGGCTGCTGTGCGGTATCTGGTCATCAGCTGTGTGGGCTCGGGTCTGTTCCTCATGGGCATTACTCTGCTGTACACCTGTACCGGTCAGCTGCTGATGCCCGGTATGGACAAAGCAGTGCAGGCGCTGGCTGCAACCGGTGAATACCGCATTCCTCTGCTGATTGCGGTGGCGCTGGTGACCATGGGTCTTGCCATCAAGTCTGCGCTGTTTCCCTTCTACGGATGGCTGCCCAATGCGTACGCATCGGCGACTACCAGCGGTTCTGCGGTGCAGTCGGGTCTCATCTCCAAGGGCTATGTGATTCTGCTCATTAAGCTTATCTACCGTGTCTTTACGCTGGAGGTCATGAATCAGCTGCATATTCTGCAGGTACTGTTTGTGCTGGGTCTGATTGGCATGATTATGGCATCTGTCCGAGCCTATCAGGAACAGTCCACCAAGCGTATGCTGGGCTTCTCCAGTGCAGCGCAGGTTGCCTACATCTTTATGGGTGTGGGTCTGGGCAGTCATGTGGGCATGGTGGCTGCGTGCTACCAGATTTTGGCCCATACTGTAACCAAGCCTCTGCTGTTTACTTCCGCCGGTGTGCTCATTCGCAGCGGTCACGGCAGAAAAGAACTGAGTGCACTGCGCGGCACTGCCCGCAAGAATCCTCTGGCAGGTGTGGCATTCACGATCGGCGGCTTGAGTATGTGCGGTCTGCCTTTGCTGGCAGGCTTTGCTGCCAAGTACTATCTGGGTCTGGCAGCCATGGGCGACTCTGTGAAGATGCTGTTTGCGCTGCTGGTGCTGGCAGGCAGCTCTGTGCTGAATGCCATGTACTACCTGCCTGCAATCGTGGGTATCTGGTTCCCCCATGAGCCTTCTCACGAAGAACCTGTTGCGGTGGAAAAAGAAGACGTGGGCTTTATCGTAAGCACAGTCGTATTTGTGATATTGAATGTTGTTCTAGGCGTTGCCATCCAGCCTGTCATTGAGCTGATTGAGCTGGGTCTGGGCATGCTGTAAATGATAAATTTGAATTGAGGTGACACGATGCAGCGCGGTTTGCTGTTGGCACCCGTATTACTGCCCTTATTGGGCGGGCTGCCGGTGTTTAAATTGAATAAGCGCGAGACACGCCGTATGTATATCACGGCGCTGTTGGTGTTGGAATTGGTTTTGCTGCTGGTGATTCAGTGGCAGGGCGAGGTTTGCCGTGTGATGAACGTCACAGAGAATGTACGGATTGTACTGGGTGCTGATGGTCTGGGCAGAATCTTTGCGCTGCTGGTGGCGGCGTTGTGGCTGATTGTGTTTGTATATGCAGACGAATATTCTATGCATGAACGCAATCGTGAGCGCTTTCTGGGGTTCTATGTACTGTCTCTGGGTGCGATGATCGGTATTTGTTTGGCAGGAAATCTTGTGACCTTGTATCTGTTCTACGAAATGATGACCCTGCTGACTGTATTTCTGGTCATTCATTCCGGCAATAACAAAGCCATTGACGCAGGTATCAAATATCTGGGCTTCTCCGTGTGCGGCGCGGCAATGAGCCTGTTGGGGCTGTTTTATTTGCAGGGTCAACTGACTACCGACCTGTTTACCGCAGGCGGTGCGCTGGTTGAAGTGACTGCGGAAAATGAATCCATGCTGCTGTTTGCGCTGTTTCTGATGCTCATCGGCTTCGGTGCAAAGGCAGGTCTGATGCCACTGTTTGCGTGGCTTCCCACTGCGCACCCCGTAGCGCCCTCTCCTGCAAGTGCGGTGCTGTCGGGCCTCATTACCAAGATGGGCGTTCTGGCGATTATTCGTGTGATTTATTACCAGTTCGGTATGGATTTTGTGAACGGAACATGGGTGCAGACGGTTGTGCTGTGTCTGGCAATCTTTACCGTATTTATGGGCTCCATGCTGGCCTTTAAGGAAAAGGGCTTGAAGAAGCGTCTGGCTTACTCTACCGTCAGCCAGGTCAGCTATATTCTGTTCGGTTTGCTGCTGTGTAACCCCGATGGGTTTGCGGGTGCAATGCTGCAGTTGGTGTATCATGCTATTGCAAAGAACGGCTTGTTCCTTGCGGCAGGCGCACTGGTGTTCTATGTTCACCGTACCAAGGTGACGCAAATGCGGGGTGTGGGCAAGCTGCTGCCCAATACCATGTGGGTGTTTGCTATCTGCTCTCTGTCCTTGATCGGGATTCCTCCTACAGGCGGCTTTGTCAGCAAGTGGTTCCTGGCACAGGGTGGTTTGGCATTCGGTGTGCTGGGCATTGCAGGCACAGCGGTGCTGATGGTATCCGCATTGCTGACTGCCGGCTATCTGCTGCCAATCGTGACGGATGCGTTTTTCCCCGGTGCGGATTTTGAATACAAGAAACTGGACAGCTTTGCTTTCCACACAACCTGGCGTATGAATGTGCCTATGCTGATTCTGGCTGTGGCGGTTGTGATTTTGGGCGTGTTCCCCGGTGCGCTGGACTGGCTGATTGAGCCGGTACAGACACTGCTGTTTACATAAGGGGGTAGGATGGATATGTTGATGCTGATTTCTGTTTTATTCCCCATTTTTTCCGGTCTGGTGTTGCTGCTGAGCAAAACCGAGGACCGAAGGACCCGTGAATACTGGGTCATCGGCACTGCGGCAGTGACCGCTGCGCTGGCGATTACTGCGGTACTGTCCGGCTTTGGTGAAAAGCTTGTGATGGTACGCTTTACCGATACGGTTGCACTGACCTTCGCATCTGACGGTCTGGGCAGTATCTTTGCAGTGATGGTCTCTGTGCTGTGGGTGATTGCATCCTTCTATGCACTGGAATACATGAAGCATGAAGGGGCGGAGACCCGTTTCTTCGCATTCTTCCTGGCAAGCTTCGGTGTCACACTGGGCGTTGCGTTCTCCGCAAACATTGTGACCATGTATTTGTTCTATGAATTGCTGACTCTGGCGACTCTGCCTCTGGTCATGCATGCTATGAACGGCAGAGCCCGTTATGCGGGCAAAACCTACATTCTGTACTCCATGACAGGTGCGGGTCTGGGCTTTGTAGCCATGATTTTCCTGCTGTACCACGGCGCAGGCGACTTTACATTGGGCGGGACTTTGGATTTGACTGCTCTTGCAGGCAATGAAAACATTATGTTGGTGTTCTTTGTGCTGGGCTTCTTCGGCTTCGGCGTTAAGGCGGCAATTTTCCCCTTCCACGGGTGGCTGCTGGATGCTTCCGTAGCACCCACTCCCGTCACTGCGCTGCTGCATGCGGTAGCCGTTGTAAAGAGCGGCGTGTTTGCGGTCATGCGTTTGACCTACTATGCCTTCGGTGCGGAAATTCTCTTTGGCACCTGGGCGCAGGCGGTTGTGGTTTGTGCAGCGGCTTTTACATTGATGTACGGCTCTGCAAACGGTCTGCGTGCTCCTCATTTCAAGCGCAGACTGGCATACTCCACCGTCTCCAACCTGTCCTACATTCTGCTGGGTGTGGGCATGATGAGCCCCGCGGGGCTGATTGCCGCGGTGGCACATATGCTGTTCCATGCAGTCAATAAAATCACCTTGTTCTTTGGCTGCGGTGCTGTATACTATCAGACCCACAAGGAATATGTATACGAACTGGCGTATATCGGCAAGGAAATGCCTGTGACCATGGCGACCTTTACGGTGACGGCACTGAGCCTTATGGGTGTACCGCCTCTGTGCGGCTTTGCAAGCAAGTGGCTGCTGGGTACGGCAGCACTGGATACGGGTCTTGTGATTGGGTGGATCGGTGCGGCTGCACTGATGGTATCCGCACTGCTGACGGCGCTGTATATGATGAGCATCCTGTTTGCGGCATATGCGCCTGCCTTCTGGCATCAGCATGTGGAAAAGAAAGACCCCAACTGGCTGATGAAGGGGCCTCTGGTGGCACTGGCTGCGCTGTGTATCGGAGTATCTGTGTTTGCACAGCCGCTGCTGGCGCTGGTTGCGAAATTGTTGGGGGTGTGAGCAATGGCTGAACTGATGTTACTGTTTCTGATTTTGTTCCCCACGGTTTGCGCGCCGATTTCCTATTGGGTTGGCACGAAAAACAAGCATAGACGCGATGACTTTGTGGCAATCGCAACAGGTTTGGAGCTTGCTGCTGCGCTGGGTTTGATGTTCGGCGGTGAAGCGGCTGTGCGCATTGACGGCGTGCTCGGTCTGGGACTGAGCTTTGCCTCTGACGGCTTCCGCAGCTTGATGGCGCTGATTGCGGCCATTGGCTGGTTTGAAGCCACCTTGATGCTCCGTGAATATTTCGCACATAGCCGCAACCGCAACCGTTATTATGTATTCTGGCTGCTGACTTTGACGGGCACAGTGGGTGTATTCCTGTCTGCGGACCTGTTTACCACTTTTGTGTTCTTTGAAATTATGAGCTTTGCCTCCTGGGTCATGGTCATCCATACGGAAAAGCCCGATGCGCTGAAGGCCGCGGAAACCTATCTGGCTGTGGCGGTCATCGGTGGTCTGGTGACCTTGATGGGCATTTTTATGCTGTACCACCTGCTGGGCACCTTGGAAATCAACAGTCTGTACGATGCGGCAGCTGCTGCGGAAAATAAGACATGGCTGTGGATTGCAGGTCTGCTGACACTGGTGGGCTTTGCGGCGAAAGCAGGCTCCTTCCCGCTGCATATCTGGCTGCCTACCGCACACCCTGCTGCCCCTGCACCTGCCAGTGCAGTGCTGTCGGGTGTCATCATCAAGACCGGTGTCTTCGGGATTCTGGTGCTGAGCACACAGATTTTCCGCTATAACTACACCTGGGGCATGCTGATGCTGGTGCTGGGTGTGATTACCATGGTGCTGGGCGCTGTGCTTGCGGTGTTCTCTGTGGATTTGAAGCGCACCTTTGCCTGCTCGTCCGTCTCTCAAATCGGGTTTATTCTCACAGGGATTGCCATGCAGTGCCTGCTGGGACACCACAATGCCTTGGCTGTGGACGGCACGCTGCTGCATATCATCAACCACGCGTCCGTAAAGCTGATTCTGTTCCCTGCGGCAGGTGTGATTTACTGCACCACCCATACCTTTGACTTTAATAAGATTCGCGGCTTCGGCAAGGGCAAGCCTCTGCTGATGCTGGTGATGGGGATTCCCATGGCGAGCCTTGCGGGTGTACCCGGTCTCAACGGCTACGTCAGCAAGACCCTGCTCCATGAAAGTATTGTGGAATACATCCATCTGATTCCCGAAACCGCAGCCCTGTTTACCGCTGTGGAATGGAGCTTCCTGTTCGCGGGCGGTTTGACGGCTGCCTATATGCTGAAAGTATTCATCTGCCTGTTTGTGCAGCCCTCTGCGGAAGGTGTGCACTGGGAGGCAGCGGACTCCAAATATGCCACCAAGCTGTCTATGGGCACTTTGACCTGTCTGGCGGCTATCATGCCTGTGCTGGGTCTGATGCCTAACAAAATCATGGACGGTCTGGCTGCTATGGGCCGCGGCTTTATGCACGGTCATGCACCCGACCATGCGGTGCATTATTTTGCATGGGTGAATCTGAAGGGTGCGCTCATCAGCCTGTGTATCGGTGCGGCGGTGTATCTGCTGATCATCCGACCTCTGCTGACCGAGCGGGACTGCAGAGGTGTGCATTACCCCGATCGCTGGCCGGAAAAGGTCAATCTGGAAACCGCGTTGTATCGTCCGCTGATTTGCAGCATCCTGCCCTTTATCGGTGGGGTGATTGCCCGTGCGGGTGAGACTTTGGTGGACGGCACAGTATATCTGATGAGTAGTCTGCTGTATTACCGCCAGACCCGCGATATCCGACCTCGGGAGGATGAGGAATTTGCGGCTTACAAGGCCAATCCCAAGCCTCGTATCGGCTTCCGATATTCCTTTGCTTACAGCATTATTATGATGGGTGTCGGCTTGTCGCTGACACTGCTGTATGTGCTGCTGAAAGGCTAAGCTGCAATAAAAAATCACCCTAAGGGGTGGTACTCATAAGACAATCAAAGGCACAGCGGTTTGATCTGCTGTGCCTTTGATTGTATGTAAAGAGTCTGAAATATCGCTGTTTTATAAGTCCCTTCGTTTTGCGTGGGAAAGGGCGACAGTCTGCCGAGTGTGAATAAGGGATCTGAGGATACTATACGATAATCTTTCCATATAAAAAAAGACACTGCATGCAGTGTCTTTTTTGGTATCAGTATTCGATTTCATAATCGGAAACGGCGTCTAAGATGGGCGTCAGTACAGCTGCGGCATTTGCACCGGAGGAATCCTCCGCATAAATTCCCAGAAGACTGTTGCCGACGGTGCGGTAGGCAAGATATACGTTGACGGCATCGCCCTTAATGCTGTAGGTTTGATAGTCTCCGATCGGGTCACCCGCTGCGGTGGTGACCGTCAGCTCATGAGCTTCCATGGCAGGAATCATACCCTGTTCCACGGAAGCGATAAAGTCCTCGGGAGAGGTGTTTCGATACAGCTCATAGAACGCGGAGCGGGTGCGGTCGGGGTTGTGGAAGCCTGCAAAGCAGTAGCCCAGCTCGGATACGGTCCATCCCGACTGCGGGGTGATCATGACACAGTCGCCCAGCTGCTGCAGCACGTAGGTTCCGTCACCGCGGTTGGGGTCAAAGCTCTCCTGCATGGAGAGAACGCGGGCTTCCTCGGGAAGTGCGGGCATGGTCACGGGTTCAAAGGTGATGTCGGTCAGCGTGATTCGGACAGGCTCAATGGACAGGGAAGTACCCAGAAATGCGATAGCCTGCGGAGGGAGCATGCCCATCAAATCGGTAATCAGCAGATTCAAGCCCGACAGGGTCAGTTCCATCTGCATCGGAGCGCAGGTCTCCTTGCTGACATACAGCACCACGTCTGCGGTGATTGCGGAGAAGTCCAGCTGCTTCAAGTCGATGGCACTCAAATCCGAGCCCTTGGGGGCAGCGCTGCGCAGTCTTGCGGTCAGAGCGTCCGACAAAAGTGCGTCCTGAAGAAGGGATACGCAGCTTTCACCGTCAACAGTGCCGGTCAGTACATAGACTTCCGTATCGCCGAGGGTTTGTGTGCCTTCCTCCAGAAGCAGGAACTCGTAAGGCTCGGGGATGGTCATCTGAGGTTCAGTGGATTCTCCCTCTGTGGGTGTCGGTGCAGGTGTGGGTGTCGGCTTGGGAGGCTGTTCGGGCAGGGAAGAGTCTGTACGGAACCAACGGTCGGCGTTTGCTGCATAGGTAAAGGTGTGCAGTGCACCGTTTTCCGCAAAGTTATAAACCTGTGCGCTGTCGCTTACGGTCTTGCCATTGACGGTATAGGAAAATTCACCGTCTGCGTAGGAATCGGTGTCCGATGCAAGCAAAATATGGCTTTTGAGGGAAACGGAGATGTCGGTGGCAGAGTCACCCGCGTGGGAGGTCATCGATAGATTCACTTCTGCGGCAGCGGCAGTGGGTGTGCGTCCGTCGGTATATTGCGACATACGCAGCAGCACATCTTCTCTGCTTTCTATAAAATAGCTGCTTAATGCGGAGCAGCCGCTGCAGGACAGCAGCAGTGCGGCTGTACACAGCAGACTAATGACGGATGTTCTTATTTTCATATCGGTACCCCTTTCAAGGGAAGCTTTTTTTATATTGTAGTGCGGGTCAAATGTACCGTCAAGAGGTTATCGCACTCTCAGCTGCCAGAATGTGACAGCGCTGGCGGCGGCAACATTTAAGGAGTCCACTCCGTGCGACATGGGGATTTTTACGGTGTAGTCGCAGCGACGGATGGTTTCGTCGGACAGACCGTCGCCTTCCGTGCCGAAAATCACAGCCAGCTTGTCTTCTGCGGTCAGAATGGGGTCTTCAATGCTCACGGAGCGGTCACTGAGTGCCAGTGCTGCGGTTTTGAAGCCCATGGCGGACAGGATTTCCATACCCCGTTCGGGCCAGTCTGCGCTGCTGTCACCGATGCGTGTCCATGGAATCTGAAATACGGTGCCCATGCTGACGCGGACACTGCGGCGATATAAGGGGTCGCAGCAGGTAGGGGTCAGCAGGATGCTGTCCATGCCCAGTGCGGCAGCGGAGCGGAAGATGGCACCGATGTTGGTGGGGTCGACAATGCCCTCTAGTATGGCGATGCGTCTTGCGTTTTTGCAGATTTCCGCCACTGTGGGCAGGCTTTTGCGGTGCATGGCGCACAGGATGCCGCGGGTCAGCTGATAGCCGGTGAGCTGCTCCAGCACAGCGCGGTCGGCGGTGTAGGCGGGAATGTCGCTGCAGCGGTCGATGAGGTCTTTTGCAATGCCTGTGGTGTGTCTGCGCTCCATCAGAAAAGAGATGGGTGTATACCCTGCATTGAGGGCATGAGTAACGACCTTGTGATTTTCCGCAATGAAAATCCCTTGTTCGCTGTGCTGCCTGCTGCGCAGCTGTCCGTCGGTGAGACGGGCGTATACGTCCAGCTCGGGAGCGGAAAGGTCGGTGATTTCAATGATATTTGCCATGGAGAACCCTCCGAAAGGAAATGAGATTGCCATTATTATAGTCAACAGAGCAGGGCGGTGTCAATGGAGGGGTGTGCCTGCTCTTGACAATGCAGACCGATTTCTTATACAATAATATAATAGTGAAATTGAGAATCCTCTCGCATGATAGGAGATACAGATATGATTAAGGTAATGAGCATCTTCGGCACCCGTCCCGAAGCAATTAAAATGGCACCTCTGGTCAAGGAATTGGAACGCCGTCCCGAAATCGAGTCCATCGTTTGCGTCACCGCACAGCATCGCCAGATGCTGGACCAGGTTTTGGAAACCTTCGGCATTACACCCGATTACGACCTGAATATTATGAAGCCCGGTCAGACTTTGTCCGGCATTACCTCTGCGGTACTGCAGGGACTGGAATCCGTCATTCAGGAAGCCAAGCCTGATATCGTGCTGGTGCATGGCGACACCACCACTACCTTTGCAGGCGCACTGGCGGCTTTCTATAATCAGGTTGCCATCGGCCACGTGGAAGCAGGTCTGCGTACAGATAATAAGTACAGCCCCTTCCCCGAGGAAATGAACCGTCAGATGGTTGACCGCATGACCGACATGTTCTTTGCGCCCACCGATGTTAGCAAGGAAAACCTGCTGAAGGAAAACATTCCCGCAGAAAAGATTTTTGTCACAGGCAACACCGTCATTGATGCCATGGCGACTACCGTTCAGGAAGATTATACCCACCCCGAGCTGGAATGGCTGGCAGAGGGAGAACGCATGATTCTGCTGACTGCCCACCGCCGTGAAAATCTGGGTGAGCCCATGCACCGTATTTTCCGCGGTGTCCGCCGCATTGTGGAGGAATTCCCCGAAATCAAGGTCATTTACCCCATCCACATGAATCCTCTGGTGCGCAAGGTGGCGAGTGAAGAGCTGTCCGGCTGTGAACGCGTGAAGCTCATCGAGCCTCTGGAAGTATTCGATTTCCACAATTTCCAGAACTGCTCCTACATCATCCTCAGCGACAGCGGCGGTATTCAGGAGGAGGCTCCCTCTCTGGGTAAGCCAGTGCTGGTGCTGCGAGACACCACCGAACGTCCCGAAGGCATTGCCGCGGGTACCTTGAAGCTTGTGGGCACCGACGAAGAAGTGATTTATCGGGAAACCAAGCGTCTGCTGACCGATGCTGCGGCATATGAAAGCATGAGCAAGGCCTCCAATCCCTACGGTGACGGTCATGCCAGCGAACGCATCGCAGATGCAATCATTGAAAAGTTCAAAGACAGGATTTAAATAAAAACGGGCTGTATTTTACAGCCCGTTTTTATTTACAAGGGAGAATCCTGTTTGGAAGCGCCTTCGGAATAAGCGGCAGCCATTGCCAGCAGATTCAGCAGAATTGTGATGGCTGCAATGGCGATGCAAATCATCACAACCGCACCGATGGTATCCTCGATGCCGCCGAAGTCACCGGAGAGTACCCGTTGACGGATGGTCAGAATCTCCAGACATACAGCCGTCAGCGCGGAAGCAAAGCTTCCCACAGAATACAAATATGCGTGACGGACGGGGCGGTCGTGATTGCTGCGGTATAAAACAATCACAGGCAGCAGAATGGCGAGGATAGGGGTTATTACAGGAACCATAGCATTCTCCTTTTTGAATCGATGGGGCAATGCATTCACCGCCCTATAATTGATCGGACGGTGAATGGTGGCAAATGTTTCCTTAATAGCTGTTTCGGTTGCGGATTTTGTCTGCTGTGATTTGGTCGAGGGTGTTGCACCCTGTGATGAGCATATTGTCGTGGAGCTCACCCTTGATTTTGTTGAAGTACAGCTCGACCCCTTCCGCACCGCCGCCGATGGCTGCGTGGCATACGGGTCTGCCGATGAGCACTGCATCTGCGCCCAGCGCGATGCACTTATATACGTCGCCGCCTGTGCGGATGCCGCCGTCCACGAAAATCTTGATGCGGTCACCCACTGCTGCGCGACATTCGGCAATCATGCTTGCGGTGGCAGGTGCATCGGGGATGATGCGTCCGCCGTGGGTGGAGATGACTACGCCGTAAGCACCCAGATCCGCCGCCAGCTTTACGGCATCGGGAGTCACCACGCCCTTAATGATAAAGGGCAGCTTTGTAGAACCGATCAGCAGCTCCAGATCCCTGGGGCTTTTGGGATCGACGGGCTTGCCCAGCAGCTTCAGATTTACAAGACCTGCGCTGTCTACGTCGCAGCAGATTGCAACGGCACCTGCTTCTTCTGCCAGCTTCATGTGGTGGAGAATCCGTTCGTTTTTCCAGGGCTTGATGGTGGGCACGGCCAGACCCCCTGCTTTTTGGGTGGCTTCGATGCCGTACAGGAACATTTCGTCCTGAGGCGCGTCGGGAGTAAAGGAGACGGTGCCTGCAGCCAAAGCGCCGAATACCATGGCTTCCGTCATTTCCTTGTCGGTAATGTCGCTGCCGAAGTTGAATTTTGCACCGCCGCAGGGCGCACCCATCACGGGCATGGAAAGCTGCTGACCGAACAGCTCGATGCTGCTGTTCTGACCGAGGGCATTATCAAAAATGGGGTTCATCATGATGTCGATGTTTTTCAGATAGGTGATGCAGTTGGTGAAGCTCTTGCCGTCACCTTTGCCGCCGGGACCGGGGACCATGCCTTTGCATGCCAGACCGTTGCATTCGGGGCAGACCTTACACATGGTGGAGCGTGCACGGGCGTTGCTCAGTACTTCCTGGTATGTCATGAAAAAACTCCTTCCGATGTTTGAGATAAGACTATTGTACCATGGAATGATGGGTCTCACAAGGCAGCAAAAATGTGAACATTTCGGCAACATTCTGTGAAATCCGCCTTGATTAGACGGCAAAGCGTTGACAATTCCGTTGGGTTATGATATACAAGATATGATTGGATTCGTATCCGCATTTTAAAGTAAAGAGGGATTATTATGAACGAAAATACCGTTGCACAGCCCAAGAAGTCCGGCACTTTCCTGAAGGTCGTGCTGATCATTATCACTCTGATTTCTGTTGTTGCAGCTGCAGCTATGGGTCTGCTGTACTACAATGCAATCACCAATCTGGAACTGGTTCGTGAAAAGAACGTAGCTCTGGGTGAAGACCGCGACAAGTACAAGGAACAGGCAGCTGAATACGAAGTTCAGATTGCAGGCTACGAACAGGAAATCGAAGATCTGACCAAGCAGTTGGCAGAATCTCAGGCTATTCTGGAAACCCCCACTCTGGCAGGCCAGGAAACTGACGTTGACGGCAGCACCGATACCAATGTAACTGAAGATGCGAAGGAAGAAGCAGAAGCAAATGCAGGTAAGGTTACCGTAAGCGATCTGGCAAATGTTAAGACTCTGGATGTTAAGCCCGACAAGCTGTTTGATGAAGGCGTTGTCTACACTGTTACCGTTAAGGGTGCAAACATGAGAAGCGGTCCTTCCACCAACCACAGAACCGTTCTGTCCGTATACCAGAATGACGTTGTCACTGCATATGCAGAAGACGGCGACTGGCTGCTGGTAAAGAACGAATACGGCGGCTATGGCTGGATCAAGAATACTCTGGTAGCAAAGAAGTAATGAAATAAAAAGCAGTACCTTTTGATAAAGGTGCTGCTTTTTTCTGCTTATCCATAAGCAAAAGTTATGAGAAATGCAGTTATTCTTAGTGGACGAAATACCTGCACACTGTTATAATATTAACATAGCGAAATTGAATGGATATCACATAAATCGAAAGGAGAAACCATGAAGAAAGTATTTTTGACCGGCTCTACCGGTATTATGGGTATGGAAGCAGTCAAGCGCTTTGCGGAGCATGCTGATGAGCTGGAGCTGTATGCACTGGCTCGTCCGGGCAAGAAAAATGAAGACAAGCTGGCTCCCTATGCCGACAAAATCAACATCGTTTGGGGTGACTTGAATGATTTTGACCTGCTGACCGAATCCATGAAGGGAATGGACTATGTTTGCCACGTTGGCGCGCTGCTGCCTCCTCTGGCGGACGACTTTGGTGCAGAAGCAACCTTGAAGACCAACTACGGTTCCACTCTGGCTATGCTGCGCGGCATTAAGAAGTTCGGACAGGAAGAAACCACCCACTTTGTTTATATCGGCACTGTTGAAGAGGTCGGACATCGTTCTCCTCCCATGCACTGGGGCAGAATCGGCGACCCCTTGCAGCCTCCCATGTACTGCTACTACGCACTGTCTAAGATCGCTTCCGAACGTGCAGTTGCGGAATCCGGTCTGAAGTACTGGGCAAGCGTGCGCCAGAGCTTCCAGAACCCCAGCAATCCTGTGGCTTCCAACTACCCCATTATCGGTATGCAGCCCGATTATAACTGCTCCGAACACATGGACGCAGAATCCTCCGGCAATCTGATGGTTCAGATCTGTCTGAATGCACCCGATGAATTCTGGGGCAGTGCATATAATCTGGGCGGCGGTGAAGGATTCCGCTTTACCAACATGGACTTCATCAAGGCACTGCACGGCGACTTCCGTCGCGACAACGAACCCAGATGGATCGCAACACGCAACTTCCACGGTCACTTCTTTATGGACTCCGACAAGCTGCACGAGCTGGTGCCTTACCGTCTGAAGACACCTCAGCAGTTCTTGAAGGACGAGCTGATGCACCAGATCAAGATGGCAAAGTCCAACCCCGGTCCTCGTCTGACTCTGGAACAGATGAAGCAGAAGAATAAGGACATCATGATGAAGAAGGGCGGCACTCTGTATCATCTGGCAAACAACAATGAAGAAGCAATCAAGGTTTACTTCGGTTCTCGTGAGCTGTATGAAAAAATTCCCGAATCCTGGGATGACCATCCTGTCTATGTTCCCGACATGAATCCCATTGTGATGGACCACGGTTACGACGAAACCAAGCCTGTATCCGAACTGGGGCTCGCCGACATGCAGCAGGCTGCGGCATTCCGCGGCGGCAAGTGCCTGTCTGAATCCATGGAAAAGGGCGCAATGATGATGCCTCTGCGTTGGCAGTGTGCTCTGGGTCACGAATTTGAAGCAAAGCCCAACACCATTTTGAAGATGGGTCACTGGTGCCCCGACTGCCTGTGCGGCGAATGGGACTTCTTCACCCAGGCAAAGGTCAACCCCTACTTTGCACAGTCCTGGGACTACCTGCACAGCGAAGAAGAACCCTTCACTGTGAAGATGGAAGCAGACGCAAAGACGGTAGAAAAGCTGTTTGAAGAATAAGCTTACATAGAAAAAGCACCCCGAAATGCACTGCTCCAAATTATACGGACAGTACAAAAAAGCCCCATAGTAGGAAATATTGAGTTTTAAGCGGAGTAGCGCAGCGTTAGCGGCGCTACTCCAGTTTTTAACTGGATACGTTGATGGTTATAGAAATAGATGTAG
>JAFQPT010000095.1 GCA_017411665.1 Oscillospiraceae bacterium
CAGTTATGAAGCCCAAGGAAGGCACCATTCTGACTGTATCCCGTCTGGCAAGCGCTGCTGCGGAAGAATTTGCGGCAAACGGCGCTGACATCGAACTGACTCTGACCCACGCAATCGAAGCAGGTCATGTTGCTCTGGAAGACACCGTAAATCTGAACCCTGTTCTGAAGAAGGCAGGCGTTGTGGACGCAGGCGGCTACGGCTACATGGTCATCTTCGAAGCAATGCTGGAAAGCCTGCAGGGCCGCTTCGAAATGCCCGACATTTCCGATGTCAATCTGGAAGAAGAAAGCAACCTCAGCGAAAAGGCTGACTTTGAAAGCTTCAACCCCGATGAAATCGAATTTGGTTACTGCACCGAATTTATCGTAGAACGTCAGACCGACAAGGACCCCGACGATCTGCGCGCATTCCTGAATGGCATGGGTGACAGCGTTGTCTGCGTTGACGACGAAGAAATCATCAAGGTTCACGTTCACACCAACCAGCCCGGTGTGGTTCTGACCGAAGCTCTGACCTACGGTCAGTTCGTTTCCGTCAAGATTGAAAACATGCGTCTGCAGCACTCCGAACTGTCCGGCGGTGCAGCTCCCGCGGAAGCACCCGCTCAGGAACCCGAAGAAGTCATCGCAGAAGCAGAAAAGGAACTGGGCATCGTTACCGTTTGCGCAGGTGCAGGTCTGGAAGCTCTGTTCTATGAACTGGGTGCCGATCAGGTCGTTACCGGCGGTCAGACCATGAACCCCTCCACTGAGGACATTCTGGCAGCAGTCAATAAGACTCCCGCAAACACCGTGTTCGTATTCCCCAACAACAAGAACATCCTCATGGCTGCTCAGCAGGCAGGTCGTCTGACCGAAAAGGAAGTAATCGTCATTCCCACCGCTTCCATTCCTCAGGGCATCACCGCTCTGATCAACTTCGACCCCGCAGGCGATCCCGCTGAACTGGAACCCATGTTCAACGAAGTCATTCAGGAAGTTCACACCGCTACCATCACCTATGCAGCACGTGACTCCGAATTTGACGGTCACCAGATCCACGCCGGTGAATATCTGGCACTGTTTGACGGCGGTCTGCTGTCCAGCAACCTGAGCCTCACCGCTCTGCTGGATACCATCGGCGAAAAGTTCACCGAATACGATCCCGCAATCATCTCCGTATACTACGGCGAAGACACCAAGGAAGAAGACGCGGAAGCAACCGCAGCTCATGTTGGTGCAAAGTTCCCCGAAGCAGAAGTTATGACTGTAAACGGCGGTCAGCCCGTATACTACTACATGATCAGCATCGAATAAAAAAACAGCAAAGCCGACTCCGTTTGGAGTCGGCTTTTTCTATGCACAATGAAACAGGCAGAAGCAAATGCTTCTGCCTGTCTGTTTTATTCTGCGTTTTTTTCTTCCTCGGGCCATTCAGTGCTCATGGAGGTGATAATCATATACGCATAATACATCTGCATGGCAGCACCCGCCACAAACATCAAAGACTGTCCGATATTGCGGCTGTCCAGCAGCGTCACCAGAGACAGCAGCGCACCTGTCATCAGCCAGCCCAGCGCCGCATAGGGTCTGGGGAAGTCAAAGCCGTAGCCGGCAAAAAAGAACATGCCCAGAATACTTGCACTGATTGCAAACACCTCCAGCGCATAGCTCCAAACAGCAGGTACCGCCGCATGGGTGCGATAGCTGACCACCAGCCAGTAAATATACATAATCACGGGAATCGCTGCAAGCAAGGTCTGCTTGTGGGGAGAAGGCTCTTCCTCAAAGGGAACTTCATTCAGCTTCACAAACGCCCATGCCGTAACAATCGCCAGCACACACATCGTGCGCACAATACTGGAATACAACTGGTAGCCCGCAACCAGAAACGCAATCACAGCACCGATCACCATCAAGCCTGCAATGCAACGGGTAATGCGGTGAAGCCACTCCTGCTTTCCGTGAATCACCTGTACATAAGTTTGTGCAGGATACAGACCGCGATACCACAATCTGCGCACCAGCCAAACAATTCCCACAACGCTGATCAAGCAAAACAAGAACGTTGCCTCGCCCCAGATTGTGTCGGGTTTTGCCAGCCCTGTTTCCAATTCAAATGCCGCCTGATTCTGGATCCAGCGAACAAACGCACTGAATGCCGCAGCGATCAGAACATAACTGCCCATTGTAACTGCATCTTTTTGCATACTCGTCATCCTGTCTCAATAATATTGGTATTATATCATTTTAACCATCCCTCCCCAAACCGTCAAGGGCTATTTTTCAAAGGAGACCGTATGAGACTTGCATTTACCCTATCCTTTCTGGCAGTTTTCGGAGCCGCGCTGCTTGTTGCGGCTCGTTTCCCCTGCCCCGCACCGCAACCGACCGCTCCGCCGTTGTCCGATGCTTACGTGACGTTTTCGGTCAAAACCGACAGCGGAATTGAATCCGTCAACATGGCAGACTATCTCCCCGGTGTGCTGGCAGGAGAAATGCCTGCATTATTTGAAACGCAGGCATTGATGGCACAGGCAGTCGCTGCCCGCACCTATATTCTTCATCGCATGGAACACGGCTCCGCCAACCACCCCGAGGCGGATATCTGCAACAATCCTGCCTGCTGCAAAGCATATGTGACCACACAGCAGCTTCAAAAAAACTGGGGAGCCCACTTTGAAGAGTATTTCGCAAAAATCTCCGCAGCCACAGCAAACACCGACGGACAGTATCTCACCTACCACGGTGACCTAATCGAAGCCGTATTTCACTCTTCCTCCGCAGGTGCCACGGAAGCCAGCGGTGCCATTTGGAACGACCGTCCGTATCTGGTCAGTGTTGACAGCCCCGAATCGGAGACGGACGTGCCCAACTTTATTTCACAGACAGTTTTCTCTCCCGAAACCTTACAGGCGCAGCTGACAGCCACGTATCCCGACATGACATTTCCCGACGACCCTGCCGCATGGTTCACCGATATCATCTGCAACGAAAGCGGCAGGGTACAGTCCGCACAGGTCTGCAACATACAGCTGACAGGCACACAGCTGCGCAGCGCGCTGGGTCTGCGCTCCACTGCCTTCACCGTCAGCTATTCAGACAACGCCTTCACCTTCACCGCCACAGGCTATGGTCACGGCGTAGGCATGAGTCAGTACGGCGCAAACGTTTACGCCAAGCAGGGCTGGGGTTACGCGGACATCCTCGCCCATTATTACCCGAACACTCAGCTGACCTCCGCCGCAGGATGACGCACCGTCAAAAGCACCTCGTCCTCCCCGTCCACCAGCAGCGTATCCCCTGCCCTCAGCTCACCACGCAGCAGACGGGTGGCCGCAGGGTCTTCCACCAGATTGCGTACCACACGACGCAAAGGCCTTGCTCCGAGTTTTCCGTCAAAGCCGCGTTTGGCAAGCAGCGCCACACAGCGGTCTGTGACCTCCAGTGCAATATCCAGCACCTGCATCCGCTCTGCCAGCGCATGAAGAAACAGCCGCGTTACCTGCTGCAGATCCTCCTGCGTCAGCTTACGGAACACTACCGTCTCGTCAATGCGGTTTAAGAATTCAGGCGGGAATGTGCGCCGCAGCTGTTCCATCACACCTGTGCGGATTCGTTCGTTTTCCCGTTCCACACTGTCAGCCGCTTCCGCAAAGCCCAGTGCGCTCTTATTCACAATACTTCCTGCTCCAACGTTGGAGGTCATAACAATAATGCAGTTGCGAAAATCCACCGACCGCCCCTGCCCGTCTGTCAACCGTCCGTCCTCCATCACCTGCAGCAGTACGTTCCAAACCTCCGCACCCGCTTTTTCGATTTCATCCAGAAGCACCACAGAATAGGGTCTTCTGCGCACAGCCTCTGTCAGCTGTCCGCCCTCTTCATGGCCGATATAGCCCGGCGGAGACCCGATTAAACGGGAGACGGAATGTTTTTCCCCATACTCAGACATGTCAAAGCGCAGCAGCGCGCTTTCACTGCCAAACAGTTTCGCTGCAAGGGCACGGCACAGTGCTGTTTTCCCCACACCACTGGGTCCCAGAAACAGAAAACTTCCTACCGGGCGATTGGGTTCCTTTAACCCCATACGCCCTCTGCGAATGGCTTGACTGACCGTCTCCACCGCCATGTCCTGCCCGATCACCTCTTTTTTCAGTGCTTCGTCCAGACCGATGAGCCGTTCCCGTTCATCCCCGGATACGGTACACACGGGAACGCCTGTCCAATCGGAAACCACTGCCGCCACATCCTCCGCACCGACTGTAGGCCGTTTCTTTCGGCGTTCACTCTCCCATGTGCGCTGTGCCTTTTCCAGAGCCCTACGGGCTTCGCTTTCCCGATCTCGTATTTCCGCAGCCGCCTCGAAGTCCTGCTGTACCGCCGCCTGCTGTTTTTGTGCCATCAGCCGTTCCAGATTGTCCCGCAGGTCTCGAATCTCCCTCGGTTCCGCCGCACCTTCCATCCTCACTCGGGCAGCAGCCTCGTCTACGAGGTCAATGGCTTTATCGGGCAGAAACCGACCGTTAATATACCGTACCGATAATTCCACCGCCGCCTCCAATGCTTCGTCGGAAATTTTCAGTTCATGGTGGTTCTCGTACTTTCCCCGTATGCCGCGGAGAATCTCCAAAGCCTGTTCGGGCGTCGGTTCCTCCACCTGCACAGGCTGAAAGCGTCGTTCCAGAGCGGCATCCTTTTCGATGTAGCGGCGGTATTCTTCAATGGTGGTAGCTCCGATAATTTGCAGTTCTCCGCGGCCGAGCGCAGGCTTGATGATATTAGCCGCATCAATTGCCCCTTCCGCGCTGCCTGCCCCGATAATGGAGTGAAGCTCGTCAATAAACAGAATCACATCTCCCGCTCTGCTGACTTCCTTCAACACCTGTTTCACCCGCTCTTCAAAATCCCCGCGGTATTTTGTCCCTGCAACCATCGCTGTTAAATCCAATGAAACCAGCCGCTTAGACTTCAGACAATCCGGCACATCTCCATTGGCAAGGCGCACCGCAATTCCTTCCACCACAGCGGTTTTTCCCACTCCCGGCTCACCAATGAGCGCAGGATTGTTCTTTGTGCGGCGGGACAGAATCTGCAGCACACGGCGAATTTCCGTATCTCGCCCCACTACAGGGTCTACACTGCCGCCTCGTGCCACATCTGTCATATCCTTGCCATACTGGTCCAGTGTACGGGTTTCCGAGCGGCGCTGCGCTGTTTTTGTCGC
>JAFQPT010000096.1 GCA_017411665.1 Oscillospiraceae bacterium
ATTCTGACCGTCGCAGACGGAGCAGAGCAAACTCTGACCGTCATCAACAACACCGAGGAGACTGTTTCCTACACCAACGCATCTCTGACCGTTGTCAAGCTGAGTTAACAAACTGCCCCATCTTTCACGAGATGGGGCAGCCTATTGGGAGGATTTATGAAAATAGCCGTGTATGCCATTAGTAAAAACGAGGCTCAGTTCGTCCAACGCTGGGTGGATTCCATGAAAGAAGCGGACGAACTCTACGTACTGGACACAGGCTCGGAGGACGGAACGCCCGCATTGCTGGAATCATTGGGGGTGCATGTCAAGCAGCAGCGAATTATCCCGTGGCGATTCGATACCGCGCGAAATTGCTCACTGGACATGGTCTCGGAGGATGTTGACATTTGTGTCTGCACGGATTTGGATGAGGTGTTCCGTGCGGGATGGCGGGATGAATTAGAGCGCGCATGGCTTCCATGGGTGCAGCAGGCATATTTTCGCTATACATGGAGCTTTACCGAAGACGGACGGGAAGGGCTTGTGTTCCAGAAAGAGAAAATCCATGCCCGTCACGGCTTCCGTTGGATACATCCCGTTCACGAGGTGGTGCAGTATACAGGCGAGGGGGACCCTGCGGTGATATACCTGCCTCAGGTGCAGCTGAACCACTTCCCCGACCACAGCAAATCCCGCGGGCAGTATCTGCCGCTATTGGAGCTGGCTGTGGCAGAAGCTCCCGAGGATGACCGCTGCCGCCATTATCTGGGGAGAGAATATTTCTTTTATCGCAGATATAGCGACTGCATCCGCACACTGAAAACCCACCTTCTGCTGCCCACCGCCACATGGGCAGATGAACGCGCCGCCTCCATGACCTATATTGCCCGCAGCTACGCAGCACTGGGTAACCATCGGGAAGCGCAGCGATGGTATCTGCTGTCATGCAGTGAGGCTCCGTGGCTGCGGGAAACGTGGCTGGGATGGGCGGAATATGCATACACCACCGAAGACTGGGATAGCGTACGGTACGCTTGCAGCAAAGCACTCAGCATCACAGACCGTCCGCTGAGCTATCTCTCCGATACCCGCTGCTGGGGCAGCCTGCCATACGATTTGGGCGCCATCGCCGCATGGCATCTGGGGAATCGGGAGCAGGCACAGGAATGGGGAACGCTGGCAGTGAACATGGAGCCGCAGAACGAAAGACTGCGGGAAAATTTGAAGGTTTATTTGGAGTAACAAATTGAAGTTTGAAGGAGTGCAAACAGTGCGAGGTGGAATCTGAAATGCGCTGTCATTCCGAGCGGAGCCGAGGAATCCCCTAATAGGTGCGCCAATCATCGAGGGGATACACTCCACTCCATTCGCTACGCTCATGTCGGTCGGTATGACAAGTCTTTTGGGGCTGTATCGCATCAATCAAATCCCTATTTGTGTAAAAAAACGTCATTCGCTCGTTTTTTAATATGTATTTGTTCGCACTTTGTGAAGGAAGGGTTCTCAAGGGAAACCATGGCTGGCCTCCGGCCCTCGTCGCAATCATAGATTGCTCCGCTCTTTGGCTACAAACATGCCACCGGCATGTTTGCTTAACGCGTCGAGCCCCGTAAATCGCGTCGCGTTAGCGATATAGCGCTTCAGCAGAAACGCTCGCGATTCAAAAAAATACCGCAGCAATCGAAATTGCTGCGGCATTACTTTTTTCCATATTACTTGTTGCTCAGTGCGCGTTCCAGCCAGATGGTAGCCAGATCCATCGCTGCATACAGGCTGTCTTTTTCGCTCTTCTTCACGATACGGTCGCGGCTCTTGATTTCGGGGTCGGTCAGCTGCAGCTGAACGGAAACCTTGGTTGCCACTTCCAGATCCTTTACCTTTTTGGTGTCCATGATCTGAATCTGAACAATGTATTTATCAGACATATCGCCAAAATAGATCAGGTTATCCTTTCTGCGGAGAGGA
>JAFQPT010000097.1 GCA_017411665.1 Oscillospiraceae bacterium
CAAAGAACGGTTTGCACAGCTTGTATTCGGCACTCTGGTCATCGAAGACATTGCGGGCATTTTCATGATGGTCATATTGTCCACCGTCTCCGTCAGCCAAAATATTTCCGGCAGTGCACTGGCCGTGCAGCTGGGTCTGCTGGTGCTGTATCTGGCGTTGTGGCTGATTCTGGGCATTTACATCCTGCCCACTCTGCTGCGAAAATCTGCTGACTTCATGAACAATGAAGTGCTGTTGTTGGTATCTCTTGGCATCTGCTTCGGCATGGTGCTGCTGGCAGAGCATCTGGGCTTCTCCGCAGCATTGGGTGCATTCCTTGCAGGCTCTCTGCTGGCAGGTACCATTCATGCGGAACGAGTGGAACATCTCACAAGCGGAATCAAGGACCTATTCGGCTCGATTTTCTTCCTGTCCGTAGGTATGCTCATTGACCCCGCAATGCTGGTAAAATACATCGTTCCCATCATTATTATTTCCATTGTGACCATCATCGGCAAGCTCACCATTTCCGCTCTTGGCGTGCTGTTGTCCGGTCAGTCTCTGAAAACAGCCGTACAGTGCGGCAGCTCGCTGGCGCAAATCGGTGAATTTGCCTTCATCATCGCCTCTCTGGGTATGTCTCTGGGAGTGATTGCCGATTATGCCTATCCCATCGTAGTCGCTGTATCAGTCATCACGACCTTGACCACCCCCTTCTGCATCAAGGGTGCAGACCGCCTGTACGAAACGATTGTCAAGCTTCTGCCCGCACCTCTGGCGGCAAAGCTGAACCGTTACACGGAAGAGGACGGCTCGGAAAAGGATGCCGACAGTGACTGGGCGAACTTCCTGCGCCGCTATGTAAAAACCACCGCATTGTACGGTGTGCTGATGGCAGGCGTGCTGCTGATTGGTCAGCTGGTTGTCTTCCCCTTCCTCATGGAAGTCCTGCCCGACACCCGCATCGCCCGCGGCGGCGCTGTGATTTTCTGCATTGTGGGCATCGCGCTGTTTATCCGCCCTATGCTGGACCTGCGCTCCACGGAATACACCCTGCTATGGGTAAAAAACCGCTTCTTCCATCTGCCGCTGATTACCCTGACCGCACTGCGCTTTATGCTCATTGTGTTGCTGGCATTTACCCCGCTGCAGACCATTCTGGGCATCAACGGCATCTGGCTGCTGCCCATCATTATGGCAGCTGTCATTGTGATTTATAAGAGCGGCTGGATGTCCTCCGCATACATCCACGCAGAAGCACAGTTCATGGCAAACTTCAATGAACGCAACCTCCACCGCGAGGACGACGATACCACCGAATGGTTGGACGACAAGCTGTTTGTACAGCAGCTGCCCTGCAATGCCGATTGGGCAGGCAAAACCCTCAAGCAGATTGGCTGGGGCAAAAACTTCGGTGTCAATATCATCAAAATCGTACACGGCAAAAAGCACATCAACATGCCCTCGGGCGACCTGTCTCTGCGTGTGGGCGATACTCTGTATCTGTTGGGCAAGAGCGAAGACCTGCGCTCCCTGCGTCTGGCGCTGGGTCTGCCGGAAAGCGAAACACTTCCCACCCTGCATGAATTCATCAACAGCCAGACCGACGAAGCCACCAATGTATATTCCTATGCATTACCCGTCACAAAGGATTCCGAGCTGCAGGGCAAAACCATCAAGAGCAGCGGTCTGCGCGAGCAGTATGACTGCATGATTCTGGGTCTGCAGCGCAACAAGCTTCCCATTTTGAAGCCGGACATCAATATGGTCCTTCAGACGGATGACCTTGTCTGGGTACTGGGCTCCGGTCGTATGATTGAAAAGCTCCTTGCAAGCAGCCTCGCTGAGGTGTAATACAGAAAAAAAGACGGAATCGTTTGATTCCGTCTTTTTGTTTTCATATTAAATTAATTCCGCAATATCATATACCAGTCGCTCGGTTTCCAGCCATCCCAGACAGGGGTCGGTAATGGATTTCCCGTAAACACCCTCACCGATTTTCTGGCTGCCTTCACAAATGTAAGACTCAATCATAAAGCCCTTCACCATGGACTTGATTTCTGCCGCGTGACGGCAGGAATGGAGCACTTCCTTGCAGATGCGAGGCTGCTGATGATACTTCTTTGCAGAGTTGGAGTGGTTGGCATCCACAATCAATGCCATATTTTCCAGACCCTTGGCTGCATATGCTTCATACAGATGCTGCAGATCCTCGAAATGATAATTGGGAATGGCTTCACCGTGGCGGTTGACATAGCCGCGGAGAATGGCATGGGTCAGCGGATTGCCGCTGGTTTCCACTTCCCACCCTCTGTAAATAAAGGTGTGCCGGCTCTGCGCTGCCATAATAGAATTGAGTATAACGGAAATGTCGCCGCTGGTGGGATTCTTCATGCCGACAGGCACCGCAATGCCGCTGGAGGTCAGACGATGCTCCTGATTTTCCACACTGCGCGCACCCACCGCAACATAGCTCAGCAGGTCGGAAAGGTATCGGTAGTTATCGGGATACAGCATTTCGTCCGCAGTGGAAAGCCCCGTGCTTGCCAAGACCTTGGTATGCAGACGGCGGATGGCAATCACACCTTCCAGCATATCTTCTTTTTCCTCGGGGTTGGGCTGATGCAGCAGACCCTTGTAGCCTGCACCTGTGGTGCGAGGCTTATTGGTGTACACGCGAGGCACCAAAACCAGCTTATCCGCTACGCGTTCCTGCAGCCCCGCCAATCTGGTGCAGTAATCCAGCACCGCATCCTCGCGGTCAGCACTGCAGGGACCGATAATCAAAGCCAGACGGTCATCCTCGCCTGTAAAGATATCGGAAAGCAGTCTGTCGCGGATTTCCTTCATACGCGACAAATCCGCAGTCAGAGGGTACTGCTCCTTGATTTCCTTGGGAACAGGCAGCTTCCGTTTAAAATGCATGTTCTTCATGGCAAAGACCTCGCAACACAAAAATAGAGTTGTTATCAATTTACCACCAACGCCCCTGTATTTCAACCGAAAACACCAAAATTCGAGATATCAAAATAGACAAAAACAGTGTGTTGTTTTATGATTGACAATATTATACACTTTCCAGTATGATACAATTAAATACCATGGATAATTGTACCTATCATTAAATATCAAGTAAAGAGAGGCTATTATGAAAAAACGTCTTTTCTCCATGTTACTGGCTCTGGTTCTGGTGTGCTCCCTGCTTCCCACCACAGCTTTGGCAGTTGCCCACAGCGGCACCGTTGCCTTCAGTGATTTGGCACTGTATGACACCATCGCAGTGGGTACCGAAATCACAGGGCTCACCAACGGACTGGATGTTATGTATTTCAGCAGCGACAACAACATTTTTGTTCACAAATCTTACACAGGTACCTCCTGCACCGTGGAAGGCCGAGTCGTCAACGACACTGATACCGCCTCCATCGGCGCTCCTCAAAATGGCTACTGGGACCTGATGCACATTGATGCCGCAAACAACTCCATTACCCTGCGCTCCACCGATCCCGTTCCCACTGCCGATTTGGATTTCTACACCTTTGATCCGTTCACTTTGGAAATCACCATCAGCACCGATCCCACAAACAGCTGGCCCACAGGTATGCAGAAGCCCGGCTACACCTGGTACGGCTGGGCACTGCTGGACGGCACTGCAGTCAATCAGGGCTTTGCGCTGACCTGTCAGCAGGACACCGATATTTTCGGTCGCTGGAAAGACGATGCTACAGGTGATCTGTTCCCCGCAATCTACAGTGTTTCCTTCGATTACAACGACAATTCCACCGCAGTTGTAACCAAGAACACCGGTCTGCGCGGCGGCGTACTGGGCTGGCCCGCCAATCCCACCAGAAGCGGCTACACCTTCACAGGCTGGCAGGATGCAAACGGCGTGACCTACACCGCTTCCTCCACCTTTACCGCTGACATCGCACTGACCGCACAGTGGACAGAAAGCACCGGCACACCCGAAACCGTCACTGTCACCTTCCATCCCGAACCCAACAGTGAAGCAATCATGCATCATGTGACCATTGATGCAGGCAGCACTTTGGCCTCTGACGACTGGCCCGACATCGGCGTGGGTTTGGGTATTACCTTTGACGGTTGGTTCCTGGCTGACGGCACCGAAATTGACGGCAGCTACGTATTCACCACTGACACGGATATCTACGCTCATGTTACTTATGCGGAAACTGTCTGCGTGCTCTTCTACGTTGATGATGAATTGATTGCCGAGCACGGCATCATCAAGGGCACTGCTGTGGAAGAGTTCCCCGAAGTTAACAAAAACGGTTATAACTTCCTCGGCTGGGCCACCACCAAGGATGACCCCGACACCATCATTGACCCCGCGCAGACCTTTGATGCAGACTTCGAGCTGTATGCCATCTTCGAAGAAGACCC
>JAFQPT010000098.1 GCA_017411665.1 Oscillospiraceae bacterium
CTACATCTATTTCTATAACCATCAACGTATCCAGTTAAAAACTGGAGTAGCGCCGCTAACGCTGCGCTACTCCGCTTAAAACTCAATATTTCCTACTATGGGGCTTTTTTGTACTGTCCGTATAATTTGGAGCAGTGCATTCGGGGTGCTTTTTTCAATCCAGATAGTCGCCCACAGGACTGTAATTGTAAGCTTTGATGACTTTTACCATCAAACTACCATCTCCCTGCGGCAGCTCTTCTACAATTTTGTAGGGCGTATGGTTGCGTTCCAGTGTCTTTTTATATGCTTCAAACTCATCCTGCACCAATCTCACCGCTCTATCGTGTTCAACATCTTCCTTCAAGGTGAAGTGCAGGGTCTGGCAGATACAAGCTGCTTTGACTCTTTTCATTTTCGTTCCTCCTTTGTTTTTCTTCATTTTATCGGGAATCCGAAAAAACTTCAAAGGTCGAAATCACCAATTTTTCTTGCCATAAACATAGGGCAAAACGCGCAAACAGATGCGTTTAAAAACTTTCAAAAAGCCGAACGCACTGCCGAGGGGCAGTGCGTTCGGCTTATTATGTGTATGGTTTGGAATGTTGTTTATGTGTATGGCGCCCACATAAACATAGGACTTTATCTGTGCGTATGGAGTTCACACAGACAAAGAAAGATAAAAGAGATGATGTATGGTATACTAATTTTATTATGTTAGACCCACCTAACAGATAAAGCAAAAAAGAGACCGGTTGTCCCGGTTTCCGTTAGGCGACCCTAATAACTTAGAGTATACTATAGGGATTCCCGCTTGTCAACCATATTTCAAAAAATTTCCGGATTCATTTCAAGCAATTTCCACATGAGAAGGAAAAGCATTTTGAGCGATTCTACAAATCTTATTGATGTAATAGACAAAAACGTTCCCTAATGCTATAATCGTAACACAACTTGTATCTATATTGTAACCATTTGTAATGTAAACTTTTGGCGTCGAATTGCGTCTTATTATATGGAGGTGCTACACATGAAAAAACATTCAAAATTGGTAATTCGTATCTTTAGTTTTCTTTTGGCTGCCGTTTTGTTTATGAGTCCCCTGACCTTCGGAATGGAAGCACATGCCGCAAATGAGGCTGTTCTCAAAACAGGTACCACTACCGCATCGTATCTATTCGTCCGCAGCGGTGCCGGCAGCACATATAAACGTGTAGGCGGTTTGTGGCGCGGCACACCCGTTGAGATTCTGGAGGAAAAGGGCGCATGGTACAGAATCGACTCCGGCTGGATTTCCTCCGAGTATGTAAAGGTGGAAGGTGCAGCTGCCTCTACTACTCCCACCACTTCTACTTCAACCAAAACCGGCAATGCTACCGTCACCGCTTCCCTGTTGTTCGTTCGCAGAGACCCCAGCACCAACTATACCGCAATCGGTATGCTGCGCAAGGGCGACAGAATTGAAGTTCTGGAAACCAACGGCAACTGGTTGAAAATCAAAGCCGGTTGGGTCTATTCCGAATATGTAGCAATGGACAACGGCGGTTCTCTTTACAGCGAAAAGAAGAACGCGATTGTTACCGCAAATGAACTGAATGTCAGACAGTCCCCCAGCACCAAAGCTGCAATTGTCGGTTCCCTGCGCATCAACCAGAGAGTGGAAGTTCTGGAAACCAGCGGCGAATGGATTCGCACCAATTACGGCTGGGTCAACAAAAACTTTGTAGAGCTGGTAGACAGCGCCAGTGCGAACAACACCGGCAAGGTAACCTCTATGGGTCTGAACGTTCGAAAGGGGCCCGGCACAAACTATGCTCGAGTCGCAACCCTGCGTATCGGAGAAAAGGTCACCATTCTGGAAAACCAGGGTGAATGGCTGCGAATCTCTTCCGGTTGGGTCAATGCCAACTACATTAAAATCGGCGGCTAACGTTCACAAATGAAATCATCATAAAGCAAGTCCCCCGTTTGAAGGTTCAAATGGGGGACTTGCTTTATGTCAAGCTTCCTTCTGTTTTTCAAAGAGGATCAGAGCCATCATCTCCAGCGGCTCATCCTTGCGGTTGATAATGCCATGGCCTTCACCGGGACGGGTATGGGTCACATCGCCGGGCTTTACGGTCACGATATTGCCGTTATCGTTGTATTCACCCTCACCCTTGAGGATGTAGTAAATTTCGCCGTCCCCTTGATGGACGTGGTAGCCGACACCGCAGTCCTTTTCGATTACGATATGGGCATACAGACGACCGGAGTTGTAGATATCGCCGTTGGATTCGATCATGGAATATCGGGTAATATAACCGGGGCCACCGGCCATATTCTGAATGACTTCGGGCTTGGTCTGAATAATTTTGCTCATAGAATTCTCCTCCGTCTATATTATTTTTTAAAGAAGCTGAAGATACTGCCCTTACCTTCGGGCTGATTGGTCATGGATCTGCTTTCTTCAATCAGATCCTTCACCTGCAGACCGCTTTCCTCCACATCGAGGATTTCCTCTTCGAGCTTGGGTGCCGCAGAGCTCGCGGTCACCTTTTCTTCAATCTGGATCGGGTCGGGCAGTTCGGGCTCGGGAGATTCAATCGGTGCCTTCTTAACGGTTGCCGCAATAAAAATCACGGACAGCAGATTCAGCACACCATCAGCAATTAAGCCTCCTGCAACCATCTGAGATACATATGCATCCAGACCGAAGGGCTGCAGAATCAGACAGACGCCCCATCCCGCACAGATTGCCAGCACAAACAGTTCCAAAAACCATGCGCCGTTATACAAACGCTTTGCATCCAGAACCACCTGCATCTTGAAGATGCAGTCAACCAGCATACAAATAGCCAACACCTGAGGCAACAGATTAATCAGCTCCACAGGCTGAATCAGCAGGCCTGCACCGCCGAGAATGCACAAAACACCGGTCGAGAAGTCATAGTGCTCTACCATAGAGTTGACCTGTCGGACGAAGTAGATGATGATTTTCAGCAACCCGTACACAACCGCACCGCCGCCTGTAATCATGCATGCCATATTCAAGGACACTTCCGGCCATGCCAGCAGACAAACGCCGATGCCGACCAAAAACAGAGACAACAATAAATAAGTCCAACGAATTCGCTTCAGAAAGTTCATAGGTCAAGCTCCTTCCCGTACATATGTGTACGATTCTATTATAATTTGAGTACCGCTAAAATGCAACAAATTCCGCAGTTCGTTTCGTTGACGATATTTGGATGACGGATTATAATGGTATTAAGGAAACTATCGAAAATTGGAGGAATTCCCCATGGAAATTCAGCGTATCAAAAGCTTTGAGATTGACCACACTATTCTCGACCCCGGCTTTTACATTTCCCGCGTAGACGGAGACATCACCACCTTTGACCTGCGCACCCGCAAGCCCAACACCGACAGCCTCATCACCCCTTCCACCATGCACACACTGGAGCACATGTTTGCCACCTTCATCCGCAACAGCTCCATTGCCGACGACGTGATCTACTTCGGACCCATGGGCTGCCAGACAGGCTTCTATCTACTGACCAGAAACCGCGACCCCAAGGAAGTATTTGAACAGACCAAGCTGGTGCTGGAGCAGATTCTGGTATACGAAGGCCCTGTATTCGGCTGCAGCCCCGTGGAATGCGGCAACTACCGCACCTTGAACCTGCAGACCGCAAAGGACGAATGCGGCCCTTACCTTGAGGTTCTCAAGCAGGTCACAGACTTCACCTTCAGCTACCCGAAAGGAGATGCATAAGCAATGAAAATCGGTATCATCGGCGCCATGCAGATGGAAGTGGACGCCCTGCAGGCAGCAATGACCAATCCCACTCAGGAAACCGTCAGCGGCATCACCTTTGTCAGCGGCACCATCGACAAGCACACTGTGGTCGCAGCCGTCTGCGGCATTGGCAAGGTCTTTGCCGCCATGTGCGCACAGACCATGATTTTGAAGTACGCACCCGAAGCCATCATCAACATCGGTGTGGCAGGTACCGTCACAAGCGGTCTGCAGGTGCTGGACATCGCCATTGCAGACAATGTCTGCCAACATGATATGGACACCAGCCCTCTGGGCGACCCCGTCGGTCTGATTTCCGGCATCAACCAAATCTACTTCCCCGCAGACTCCGCTCTGGCACAGACCATTGCAGCAGCAGCCGACAAGCTGGGCTGCCGTCACATCACCGGCACCATCGCTTCCGGTGACC
>JAFQPT010000006.1 GCA_017411665.1 Oscillospiraceae bacterium
TGACCGCCGGAGAATTCGTGCGCATAACGGGAAGCGTGTTCACTGTTCAGACCGACGTAGCTCATCAGCTCCAGAATACGTTCCTGACGTTCTTCCTTGGTCTTGTACAGCTTGTGTACGTCCAGAGGTTCGCCGATGATGTCGGCAACGGTCATACGGGGGTTCAGAGAGGAGTAGGGGTCCTGGAAAACCATGGTAGCCTTCTTGCGGAACTCCTTGATGTCTTCCTTGGTCTTGATCAGCTTGCCGTCGTACCAGATTTCGCCGTCGGTGGGCTTGTACAGGTGCAGCAGGGTACGGCCGACGGTGGTCTTGCCACAGCCGGATTCGCCTACCAGACCCAGCGTTTCGCCGCGGTTGATGGTAAAGGATACACCGTCAACTGCCTTCAGAGGCTTGGTCTTGAATGCGCCGACATTGATGGGGAAATGCTGCTTCAGGTTCTTGACCTCAATCAGCGGAGTGTTCTTCTTTTCGCTCATTGCAGCATCCTCCTTACTTCTTATCGTTTTCCATTGCCTTCTTCACGTTCATCCAGCAGGCTGCTGCATGACTGTCATTGATTTCCATGCGCTCGCAGCGTTCATGGATACAAATCTTCATAGCAGCATCGCAGCGGGGTGCGAAGGGACAGCCCTTAGGCATGTTCAGCAGGTCAATGGGGGTACCGGTGATGGGCTGCAGCTTGCCGCTGGATTCGGTAGTGGGAATGGAGCGGAGCAGGCCCTTGGTGTATTCGTGGCAGGGGTTGTAGAAGATTTCGTCTGCAGTGCCCTGTTCACAAATAGAACCGGCGTACATAACGATGACTTCGTCACACAGCTGTGCAACAACACCCAGGTCGTGGGTAATCATAATGATCGCCATGCCCAGTTCTTCCTGCAGGTCCTTCATCAGGTCCAGAATCTGCGCCTGAATGGTAACGTCCAGTGCGGTGGTGGGTTCGTCAGCAATCAGAATGTCGGGTTCGCAGGCCAGAGCCATTGCGATCATAACGCGCTGACGCATACCGCCGGAGAATTCGAAGGGGTACTGCTTCATGCGCTTTTCGGGTTCGTTGATATTAACCAGACGCAGCATTTCAACCGCGCGGTCGTAAGCCTGCTGCTTGTCACGGTCGGTGTGCAGCAGGATCGCTTCCATCAGCTGATTGCCGATGGTCTGCGTGGGGTTCAGAGAGGTCATGGGGTCCTGGAAGATGATGGAGATCTTGTTGCCGCGCACAGTCTTCATCACGTTTTCGCCTGCATCCACCAGTTCCTGGCCGTCCAGCTTAATGGAGCCGCCGACGATCTTGCCGGTACCTGCCAGAATCTGCATGATGGAGTATGCGGTAACGGACTTGCCGGAACCGGATTCACCTACGATGCCCAGAACCTTACCGCGTTCCAGATTAAAGGACACGCCGTTGACAGCCTTGACTTCACCTGCATCGGTGAAGAAGGAGGTACGCAGGTCTCTTACTTCTAACAAAGCCATATTCGATACGCTCCTTTCTTAGCCGTTGAGTTTGGGGTCGAATGCGTCGCGCAGACCGTCGCCGAACAGGTTCAGAGACAGAACGATCAGAGAAATCACGATCGCAGGGATAACGAGACGCAGGGGGTAGGAGCTCATGCCGCTCAGAGCATCGGAAGCCAGAGAGCCCAGAGAAGGCATGGGAGCGTTAACGCCCAGACCCAGGAAGGACAGGTAGCTTTCGGTGAAGATTGCAGAGGGAATCTGCAGAGCGGTAGAGATAACAACTACGGAAATGCAGTTGGGCAGCAAGTGCTTCAGGATGATCCACTTGCCGGGTGCGCCGGTAGCCTGCGCTGCCAGCACGTATTCCTGTTCACGCAGGGACAGGATCTGACCACGGATCTGACGGGACATGGAAACCCAGTACAGCAGACCGAAGACAATAAACAGAGAGATCATGTTGGTACCCAGCTTTGCCAGCACGGTACCTTCAATGACGGGCTGCAGTGCACCCTTCAAAACGGTGGACAGCAGAATAACCATCAGCATGTCGGGCAGAGAGTAAATGATGTCAACAATACGCATGATGACAAGGTCCACCTTGCCGCCGCAGTAGCCTGCGATGGAGCCGACGGTCAGACCGATGACCAGAACGATCAGAGAGGCAAAGAAGCCAACAGACAGAGAGATACGTGCACCGTAAACAACGCGGATGAAGTAGTCACGGCCGAACTGGTCGGTGCCGAAGATGTGGGGGAATACGCTTTCGCCTTCTGCAATGCGCTTCTGTTCGGTGGCACCGTATTCGAAGGGATCCAGATTTGCGAAGGTCGCGTCCGCGGGCTTGCCGGGAGTCAGACCCAGCTGCTGGTCATAGCCGTAGGGCCAGACAGCGGGCAGGATGATAGAGGACAGGGTGATAATGATAATCACAATCAGAGACACCAGAGCCACCTTGTTCTTTACCAGACGCTTGCAGCCGTCCTTGAAGAAGGTGGAAGGGGGTCTCATCTGCACCATATATTCCTTTTCTGCTTCGGAAGCAGGTGCAAAGCAATCCAGATCGGGATGCATGGACAACTTCTTCATGTTCATATTTGATTGTCCTCCTTATTCCAGATTGATGCGAGGGTCTACAACCTTGTACAGGATGTCACTGATCAGGTTCATGATAACGATCAGAGCAGCCAGCACGATGGTGGTACCCATGATGAGGGGGTAGTCACGGTCGGTGATGGAGCCTACGAATGCACGGCCGATGCCGGGCACTGCGAAGATCTTTTCCACAACCAGAGAGCCGGTGACGATGTAAGCCAGCATGGGGCCGATGTAGGTAATGACGGGGATCAGAGCATTCTTCAGTGCGTGCTTGAAGATGATCTTGCCGCCGCTAACGCCCTTAGCCTTAGCAGTACGGATGTAGTCCTGACCCAGAACGTCCAGCATGGAGGAGCGGGTCAGACGGGTGATGTTTGCCATGGGGCTGAGAGACAGAGTGATAATGGGAAGAATCAGACCGCCCTCGGATGCGCCGTTTGCGGGTACCAGACCCAGCTTCAGAGAGAACAGCAGCAACAGCAGAGAGCCCATGATAAAGCTGGGCATGGAAACGCAGGCAGTGGAGAATACCATGATGCTGCGGTCCAGCAGAGTGTTTCTTCTCAGAGCAGCAAATGCACCCATGATGACACCGCAGATGATTGCGATGACCGCTGCAGACAGACCCAGCTTAATGGAGACGTTCATACCGCGAGCAATGATGTCCATAACGTCCTGACCACGCTGCTTCAGAGAAGGACCGAAGTCGAATTTGGTGACGATGTCAATCAGATAGGTGAAATACTGTTCCATGACAGGTTTATCCAACCCATACTTCGCTTCCAGCGCAGCCTGTGCAGCTGCAGACAGAGCCTTTTCGCCCAGGAAGGGGCCACCGGGAACGGCACGGGTTACGAAGAAAGTGATGGTGATGACGACCCAAACGGTCAGCAGCGCCAACAGAACTCTCTTCAGGATATAAAACATTGTTTTGGAGTTCATTTTTATACCGCCTTCTATAGATTTGTATAATAAACTCTCATTACCTCCGGTAAAATGCAGAGAAAAAACCATACAGTCGCGCTCTTGTCGGCTGCATCGTTTTCTCCCTGCGTAACCGGAGAACTCTCTGCAACTTCTATGCCAAGCGTACGCTCACTTTATTACTTTACCTCAGTAATGCGCCATGAGTGCATTATACAGGCTATAATTATAAACGATTGACAAAAGAATTTCAACAAATAAATGTGCATTTCTTTGCCCAGACCTTAATTTTTGTAAGAAAATGCAGACATATTTGAAATCTTTTCGGAGTTTTCGGCAAATCGCTGAACTTAATGGTAAATAGTACAGTAATTATCCATGATATTTTTGCATTAATTCCTGTTTTTTCCAAAAATAGTATAAAATCCCCGTTAATTATTCATAATATTCATCGTTTTATTCACAGTATGCAACAAACGGAACGATAAGCCTTTCCGATGCTCGACCAACAGAATCAGTAAATCGCGAAAGACTCCTCAGCACTATGTGATTCCAAGGAGCCGGTGGGACGAAGAACCTCAAAACGAAGGACAAAGTCAAATCAGCCGGTATGTTTGAGATCCTTAGTCGATGTTAAAAGGAAGGACCATCGGCAGACCCTCGCTTATTATGCAAAAGCCCGCTTCGCTCACGATCGCATCCATCGGAGAACGCCGAAGCATTCCTCGATCAATCGGAATTTGAAGAGTTGGTAAACTGCCGCAAGCTTGCCTCCCCTTGCGAAGGGCGCCCCTTGTGGGTGTGCAGAGCTGAGGGGGACCGCTTGCGGTGGAGAGGTCGAAAAACATGCGGAAACGTTTGTAAAATCGCCCTCTCAGTCATTTTGCTGCGCAAAATGCCAGCTCCCCTTATCGAAGGGGAGCCAAGCGCCTCTTTTAACTCTTCCCTTCAAACTCCAATTTCTTGAAATAGTTGACAGGCATCCCAATATTCCTTTAATTAAAGGTTGGCACTCCGTGATGGAGGGGGTCTAAGGGGGAACCTTGGTCGGTTCCCCCTTAAATCGCGTCGCGTTAGCGATAGAGCATTTCAGCAGAAATGCTCGCGATTCACCATTCTACCCGCTCTCCCCTAACTCTACCGCGGGTTCCTTGCATTTCTCTTGCGATCGCCTTACTATTATAATAGATTATTACGTACATACGGAGGTACCCACATGGCTCAGCTGAACGAACTGACTCTCAAGTCTTCCAATAAAATCAACGACCTTTACGTCCGCTGCTATCTGCCCGACGGCCCTGTCCGCGCTACGGTGCAGATTGCCCACGGTCTGGCGGAGTACGTCACCCGCTACGATGACTTCATGCAGTTTCTGGCTGCCGAGGGCTATGCGGTCTACGGCAACGACCATATCGGTCACGGCCGCTCCATCCACGAAGGCCGACACGGCTATGTAGGAGAACGGGCAGGCTGGAACACCATGGTCAGCGACATGCTCAGCCTGCACAAGATGATTGCCGCAGCGCATCCCGACGTTCCCCACTTCCTGTTCGGCCATTCCATGGGCAGCTTCCTGACTCGCACCTTCATTATTAAATACGGCGACCTGCTCAACGGCTGCATCATCTGCGGTACAGGTCATCCCCCCAAGGCTGTGACCATGGGTGCACGTGCACTGGCTGCCGTGGAAATCAAGCGTCACGGCCCCGGATACTACAGCGAAATGCTGGACGGCGTTATGAACAAGCAGTACAACGGCGGCTACGACAATCCCCGCACCGCCTTCGACTGGATTTCCTCCGACCCCAACCGCGTAGACGAATACATCGCCGACCCTCTGTGCGGCTTTGTCCCAACTGCAGGGCTGCTGAGCGAAATTCTGCGCGGCATTGATTTCATCACCTCCCGCCGCAACATCGAAAAGATGCCCAACGACCTGCCTGTGTACATCATCTCCGGCGCAGACGACCCCGTAGGGGAACTGGGACAGGGGGTTCTCCGCTGCTACAAGGCATTTTTGAAGGCGGATATGCAGGACGTTTCTTTGAAGCTGTACCCCAACCTGCGTCACGAAATCATGCTGGAAACCAATCGTGACGAAGTCATGACCGACGTGGTCAACTGGCTGAACGATAAAGTCTAATCGTGTAAATATAATAGGAAAAAGGACGAGCGATTTGCTCGTCCTTTTTTGATGATACGGAAACCGCACACCCCAACAAATCGGAATTTGAAGGGAAGAGTTAAAAGAGGCGCTTGGCTCCCCTTCGATAAGGGGAGCTGGCATTTTGCGCAGCAAAATGACTGAGAGGTCGATTTTACAAACGTTTCCGCATGTTTTTCGACCTCTCCACCGCAA
>JAFQPT010000099.1 GCA_017411665.1 Oscillospiraceae bacterium
CAAGTTGTTTGACGGCTTTGACTGGCTGCATCTGTCGGGCATCACCCCTGCGCTGTGTAAAAGCTGCGCAGACTTTATTCTGCGCTGTCTGCAAAAGGCGAAGGAAAAGAGGATGACCGTCAGCTTTGACGGCAATTTCCGCAGCCGCTTGTGGACGTGGGAGGAAGCAAGAGACTACTGCACCATGTGTCTGCCGTATGTGGATGTTCTGTTGGGCATTGAGCCGTACCACCTGTGGAAGGACGAAAATGACCCCGCCAAGGGGGACTGGAAGGATGATATCCCACTGCAGCCCGAGTACGAGCAGCAGGATGAAGTTTTTCGGCGTTTCGTGGAGCGTTATCCCAACCTTCAGTGTATTGCCCGTCATGTACGGTATGCACATTCCGGCAGCCAGAACAGTCTGAAGGCATTTCTCTGGTACAAGGGCCATACCTTCGAAAGCAAGCTGTTTACCTTTAATATCCTTGACCGCGTGGGCGGCGGGGATGCTTTTGCAAGCGGACTGATTTACGCCATGATGCGCGGCTATAAGCCTGAGGAACTGGTGAATTTTGCCGTAGCAAGCTCTGTCTTAAAGCATACGATCCGCGGTGATGCGAACATCACAGACGATGCCCGCACCATCAAGGAGATTATGAATATGAACTTTGACATTCAACGTTAACACAATCATTCAGAAAGCGAGGATTCGAGTATGTCTATCAAAGAAATCAGCTTCCCCTCCGCAAACGGCAGAGACATCATCAAGGCGTGGGCTTACAGCCCCTTGGGCAAGCCCAGAGCGATCATTCAGCTGGTGCACGGCTACGGTGAGCATTCCCGTCGCTACCTGCACATGATTGGCAAGTTCCAGCAGGCGGGCTTCGTTGTGTACGCCGATGACCATCTGGGCCATGGCAAGACAGGCGTGGACGGCGGTACACTGGGTGACCCGCATTCCGGCGGCTACATGACCTATCTGAAGGATGAAAAGGCTCTGCATGATATCGCAGTGCGGGACTACCCTGACATTCCGTACTTTATGTTCGGCCACAGCTGGGGCTCTATGCTGGCAAGAGCCTATGCAGCACACTACGGCGATGACATCAAGGGTCTGCTGCTGTGCGGTCTTTGCTCCCAGTGGAAGGGCTGTGAGGATGCCTATGTGAACCCGGATTTCAAGGCGGCTTACGAGGCAGACCCCTATCAGCCTGCAGGCGAGTGGTTTGACTATGTATTCAGCGGCATGACCGATCGCGTGGAAAACCCCAACAGTGCAGCGGACTGGATCGCAAACGATCCCCGTGTGGTGGCTGACCACGCAGGTGACCCCTTCAATACCTTTAACACCACCATCGAACTGCCCTGGGACTTTGTGCAGCTGTATCACTTCATTGAAAGCCCCGAATGGGCACCTATGGTGCCTGCACGGATTCCCGTTTATTTGATTGCAGGAGACCAGGACCCCTGTGGCAATTACGGCGAAGGCCTGTATCACGTAGCAAATCTGTTGGCGAACAGCGGCAACAAGACTTCCGTGAAGGCATATTCCGGCTATCGCCATGAAATCCACAATGAACTGGAACTGCGTGACGAAGTGGAAGAAGGTCTGATTTCTTTCATTGATCGCGTGCTCGGATAAACCATCGGTTTGCTCTGCGGTGCGGAAAGGAGCCTGCATGAGAGGCGGTTACATAGAAGATATTTGAGTCGCGTATTATCGCGATGACCTTCCCGAGCCTCAGCTCGAAAAGCCCACCGATGTGAAAATCCGTGTGCGTGCCTGCGGCATTTGCGGCTCTGAGGTACATGCCTATCTGGGGGGAACATCCGTTCCGTATTCCGCCTCTGGTATCGGGCCATGAGGTTGCAGGGGATGTTGTAGCGGTCGGTGAGGCCGTCACACCCGAAACAAATATCGTCGTAATCGGTACGGGCCCCATCGGAATCGGGGATTACCTGTGTTCGAGGCTGTACAATCCCAAGAAAATCATCATGGTGGACATTTCCGATTTCAATCTGGAAAAGACCCGTGAAATGGGTGCGGAATACACAGTCAACAGCCGCCTGGAAAACCTGTATGACCGGGTCATGGAGCTCACCGACGGTGTGGGTGCAGATGTGACCATTCTGGCCTATGGAGATGAGCCCACTCTTCAGCAGGCGGCGGAAATTACCCGTCGTGCAGGGACAGTGGTGCAGCATGCACTGATGACGGATGGGCTGGCGTTTCCCTATCGGGTGCACCAGCAGCATGAGCTGGACTTCAAGGCATATAATATGTATCGCCGCGAGGACTTTGAACTTGTTGCCAATGCCATCGCGGAAGGGAAGATGGACTTGAGCAAGTTTGTCACCCAGCGCTATCCCATTGAGCAGTTCAAGGAAGCCATGTACATGGCTGACAAACGCCCCGAGCCTGTGTTGAAGGTGATGGTTCACTTTTGATGCAATGATAAATAAATCAAATCACCCCATTCCAAAACGGAGTGGGGTGATTTTTTGACGATACACCATGTGATTAAAATGAAGAAGTACGGTCTGAAGGCAAAGCCACCAAAAAGAACCTGCCCAAGGATGCGATTTTGATGCATATCTGGGGATTGGAGTCCAATGCCGTAGAGAACCATGTGGAAGTGTATGTTGCGATTCTGCGGAAGAAGCTCAGCAGCATCGGCTCGAACGTGCGAATCGTTGCAGTTCGCAATCTTGGCTATCATCTGGAGGTGAAGGAAGGAAAATCGGTTTGTCCTCTGTCCGAGTCTTCTGAAAAGCCTCCTCACACGATGGATACCAGTCCACAGGATTGTTGATATGTTGGAGCAAATATGGGCTTGTCTCATTCTTCAAATGGTTTTTCAATGGTTCCACATCCTTGTCTTGTATCAAAATATAGGATGAACCGAAACCATATAAAATATGTTGCCCAATGCTTTCTTGGCTCGATTGAAGTCGGCAGCGATGCCTTTGAGTTTATGGTTTTCGTTTGTTAATTCTCCGATGCGCTACAAATTTTGATAGCTGCCTGCTCGTTCGCGTTGGTACATGGGTTGTTTGATGATGGTCAATACAATTGCGTACAAATTAATCGATGTGAGGAGGAAAAATGGTGCATAGTTCCAAATTAGAAAATGATTTGGCTATGTCTTTTGAAAAATATTGACAAAATATTTACGAACAAATATACTAAAATTGTATAAGATTATGCATTTGATTATACATATAGAAGAGGTGATTTGATGAAGGCAAAAGTTCCCTCGTGGATGATTCTGGCAATCGTTTGTATCGTTGTCTCTGCGGTTCTGGGTGCCGTCAATTTGTGGACTTCCGGTCCCATTGAACAGCGAGCCTTGGATGCTGCAAACGCTGCCAGACAGGAAAGTTTTGCTGCGGCAGATTCTTTTGAGGAACTGGAAGTGCCCGAAGATAGTGGTGTTGACAGCTGCTATAAAGCCCTTGCGAATGGCGAGCATATCGGCTATGTAGCACAGGTCACCGTCACAGGTTTCGGTGGTCCTCTGGAAATCCATGTTGGTATGGATTTGGACTGCAAAATTACCGGTATCACTGTTGGCGGCAGCGGCTTTGCTGAAACTCCCGGTCTGGGCGCAAAAGCAAAGGAACCCGAATTTACCGCACAGTTTGCCGGTTTGACGATTCCTACCCAGCTGGGCAACAATGTTGATACCATCACAGGTGCATCTACCACATCCGGTGCGGTCACCAGCGGTGTCAATAAAGCGGGCTACTACATTCAGGATCTGATCAAGCCTCCTGTTGCCGATACCCGTGCTCCCGACCTGCAGTTCGGCGGTGCACTGCCCGGTGCAACTACTAAGAATGAAGAAACAGCTCCCGCAGGTGCGGATAAGCTGTTTACTTCCGATGCAGGTGTTGTTGTTTACGTCACCGCAACCGGTCGTAACGGGCCCGTACAGGTTCAGGTCGGTATCGGTCACAGCGGCGAAGTTGCAGGTGTTCTCATCGATCCCGCAGGCCATAAGGAAACCGAGGGCTTGGGTGATATGATTGAGGAATCCTATTTCTGGAGCCAGTTTGTCGGTTATTCCGACCCCTTCACCATCGGTGTTAATATCGACGGTGTAGCAGGTGCAACCATCAGCTCTCAGGCAGTTGTAGACTGTGTCAATGCTGCTCTGGAAATCGCAAAGCCTTATCTGGATGCAGGCAAGGCTGTGGATATTGCACCCATGGGTTCTGCCGGTGCTCCCGGAATCAAGAACCCCGCACAGGTTGTGAAGACCGGTACCGGAATCACGGTTCTGACTGCGGAAGACTGGGCTGACAAGTACCCCGATATTTACGCTTCCTATCTGGCAAACAACGAGAATACCGAAGTACATGAATACACTGAAGTATACCCCATGATTCAGGTCGTATACGAAGGTATGGCATTCTCCAAGTTCTACGGCAGTGCCCGCGGACATACATACACCGTGGAAGACGTAACCTCTACCGGACGTCCTCATGCGTTGGCAAACTGCTTCACCTGTAAGACTCCCGACTTCACTGCAATGGTCAATGAGCATGGCGACTCTGTTTACCAGATGGCATTTGCAGATGCCCTTGCAGAAATCAATGAACCCATCAGCTGCTACAACTGCCATGCAAACAGCGGCGATGAGCTTGTGGTTACCCACACCTATCTGGCAGATGCTCTGGGTGAAGAGCTGAAGGATGTGGACGCAGCGAACCTGTCTTGCGGTCAGTGTCACGTGGAATATTACTTCCATCCCACTACCAAGGCAACCTCTCTGCCTTACACCAGTCTGGAAACCATGGAACCCGATGCGATCCTGGCATACTACAATACCATGATGGTAAACGGCGAAGTATTTGCAGACTACGTCAACCCCAGAACCGGTGTTCGTCAGATCAAGGTACAGCACCCCGAATTTGAAACCTACATGGCTGACGGCAGCTATCACGCAGGTACCTACACCTGTGCTGACTGCCATATGGGTGAAGCCGTTGCAGCAGACGGCACCACCTACATCAGCCACACCTGGACCAGTCCTCTGGACAATGCGGCACTGATTGAAGACACCTGTGCGGAATGTCACACCGATCTGGCACAGGAAGTTGCGGATATTCAGGAATGGGCAGAACGTCGTACCGTAGCAATCGGTTATGAGCTGGAAGCTCTGACCGAAAAGCTGGCTCTGGCAGTGGAAAGCGGTAACTATACCGAAGAAGAACTGGATGCTATTCGCATGGTAGCACGTAATGCACAGTTCTACTGGGACTTCGTATTCGTTGAAAACGCAGAAGGTGCCCATAACTCCGCTCTGACCAAGGACTGCCTGGATAAGGCGGAAACCCTGCTGAATCAGGCAATGGGCATGTTTAAAACGACACAGGAGGGATAATGTATGAAAAAGTTTTGGATGTTGTTCCTGACTGCACTGTTGGCACTGTCCTTCTGTGCTTGTCAGAATGATACAGCCGATTCCCAGTCCGGTGGACTGCTGGATGCAATCGGTGGTGAAAAAGAGAAGGTACACACCGTACAGGTCGTAGAAACCGGCTCCGGTATCACTGTTATGACTGCGGAAGACTGGGCAGACAAGTACCCTGAAATCTACGCATCCTACATGGAAAACAATGATAATACCGAAATTCATGAATACACTGTGGATTATCCCATGCTCCCCGTCGTATATGAGGGCATGGCATTCTCCAAGTTCTATGGCAGTGCTCGCGGTCATACCTACACTGTGGAAGACGTAACCTCTACCGGACGTCCTCACGCACTGGCAAACTGCTTCACTTGTAAGACCCCCGATTACACCGCAATGGTTAATGAAATGGGCGACGCAGCATACCAGCTGAAGTTTGACGATGTTCTTGCAGAAATCAATGAACCTATCAGCTGCTACAACTGTCATGCAAACACCGGCGATGAGCTGGTTGTTACACATACCTACCTGTCCGATGCGATGGGTGAGGATTTGATGAGTGTTGCTGCGGAAGACCTGTCTTGCGGTCAGTGCCACGTAGAATACTACTTTGATCCTGCTACTAAGGCAACAACTCTGCCTTACCAGAATCTGGCAACCATGACTCCCGATGCAATTCTGGACTACTTCAACCGTACCATCGTTGACGGTCAGGTCTTTGCAGACTACGTCAACCCCCGCAGCGGTGTTCGCCAGATCAAGGTACAGCACCCCGAATTTGAAACCTATCTGGGTGAAGGCAGCGTACACGCAGGCGAATTCACCTGTGCTGACTGCCACATGGGTGAAGCTGTTGCTGAAGACGGCACCACCTATATCAGCCACAACTGGATCAGCCCTCTGGAAAACGAAGCACTGATGGAAAATACCTGTGCGGAATGTCACACCAATCTGACTGCTGAAGTTCGTGAAATCCAGGCTGAAAGTGAACGCCGCACCTATGCCATCGGCTACCTGCTGGAAGGCTTGACCGAAAAGTTGGTTCTCGCTTCCAAGAGCGGTGAATACACCGACGCTGAGCTGGATGCTATTCGCATGGCAGCCCGTAACGCACAGTTCTACTGGGACTTTGTCATGGTAGAAAATGCAGAAGGTGCTCACAACTCTGCTTTGACCAGAGAATGTCTGGATAAGGCAGAAGCGCTGGCAAACGAAGCTATGAGCATGTTCAAATAATTAAAATTCCCTAAGCGCCGTCCGTCCAGCCTGACGGACGGCGTTTTTATTATTGAAATGAGGCGAAAAATTTGCAGAAAAAAATATTGAATTTTTTGCGTTCCATGACGTTCGGTATGATTCTGCTGGCACTTATTCTGATATGCAGCTTTGCAGGTTCTTTGATTGACCAGGGCAATCAGCCCGGCTGGTATGTGGAAGCCTTTCCCGACCATCACGGTTTGATCCTTAGTTTGGGATTGGACGATGTGTTTGACAGCTGGTATTTTATTGTACTGTTGGTGCTGCTGAGCTTGAATCTGATTCTGTGCTCTCTGGTACGTGTCCGCCGTGTGGCGAAGGCAACCAAGCTGGCACCCTACAGTGCGGCAAACTTGAGAACAAAGGTTCATCTGAATAGCGAAGAGGTTGGTCAGCTGCGCGGATATCTGGAGCAAAGACGCTTTCGGAAAATCATCGTCAATGAGACAACCGTATATACCAAGAATCATTTTGGGTGGTACGGTTCTTTTTTGACACATCTGGCAATTCTGCTGACCATTCTGTTTGGCGCCGCAGGTCTGTATCTGCCTGTCATTATGGACCAGACCTGTATGCCAGGTGAAGCGCTGACTATGTCTGACGGTACAAAGATCGCTGTGGAATCCTTCAGCATTGAAAATGAGGAAGGGAAACTGGACTATGCCAGTGTGATTGAAATTATTTCTCCCAACGGAAGTTCCAGCGGTTTGCAGCGTATCAGCGTAAACCATCCTCTGAATTTCGGTGGATATAAGGTTTATCAGCAGACCTACGGCACAGCGGGGGCTGTGACGGTACGCAATACGGAAAATGGCGGAGAAGATTGTTTCCTGCTGACGGAAATGTGCTTCCTTTCTCTTGATAGCGTGAATGGCGTATGGTTTGAGGCACTGTATCCCGGTTATATCCGAGATGAGGCCGGGAACTTCACCTTGATTACCCAGACCTCCGGCTCCTATCCTGACCCTGTTTATCAAATTTTAATGGCATCTGACGGGGTGTACACACCTGTGATGGCGTTCCCCGGTGAAACGGTCAGCGTTGGCGGATTGGACTTTACCTTTGAGGATCCGGTGGAATACCCCGGTCTGCGAATTAAGCAGACACCTGGTATTGTCAATGC
>JAFQPT010000100.1 GCA_017411665.1 Oscillospiraceae bacterium
ATAATCGGGGCGAATATATGCATATGCTTCTTTAACACCGCAAGCCAGACCGATGATTGCCATGCCTTCGACCAGCTTATGGGGGTCACCCTCCACGATGCTGCGGTCCATAAAAGAGCCAACCGCAGTCTTACCGTCACTGACCAGCATGCGCTTGTTGGGATCGGTATTTGCAGCAAACTGTCTCCACTTCTTAGCAGAAGGAATACCGCTGCCACTTCTGCCGCGCAGACCGGATGCTTCAATCACATCCAGAACACCTTCAGGGCCCAGATCAAATACAGTCTTAACCAGAGCGCTGTATCCGCCATTCTGAATCGCTTCGGTAATCTGCTCTGCGTCGATTTCACCACAGTTGCGCAAAACGCGTCTGGTCTGGTTCTGATAGAACTCTACGTCCTTCTTACGCTTGATGATATCAAAGCCGTCATCATAGCCCAGACGTTCAATGTACTTGCCTTCGATTACGGATTTCTGAATGATTTCATCTACATCCTCGGGACGTACCTTGGTGTAAACCCAACCTTCGGGATCGATGCGTACCAGAGGTCCATGATTGCAGAAACCGGGGCAGCCGGTCTTCTTCAAATCGGTGGACTTTTCTTCCAGATGCATATCCATAGAAACTTCACAGGGAATATTTAGCGCTTCCAGCTGTCCCTGGAACTTGTTGTAAATCTTCATTGCGCCTTCAGACAGACACAGAGAACCGCAACAAACATAAATCTGACGCTTCTGAGCGGCTGCACTACGCTTGATTTCTTCCACGTAGGCCTCAAATTCACTGCGATTATTCAGCTTACGCAAATTCATACTATCAACTCCATCATTTGATTTCACGAATCATTTAGATTGTTAATTTTTTGTCATTTTCGACCACGGATATAATATCATAGTCTATAGAGAAAATCAATAGCAAGAATACTACAAAGCTGAAAGAAAGTCAAACACAAACTCTCCCCTTTTTGCGTTCCACAAACCACGCGGGATTTTCATAAAACAGCTCCGTTTTACTGTTTCCGATTGAAATCGTATAGCGCATTGATTCTGCACGATCTCGTTCTCCGCAGCAACGGCGTACGTCGATCACCTTATCAATCGGATAAATCCTTCCGTTTTCCCATATCACCGAAACCGGTGTCATATTGCCATCTCGATCAAACATTACATACACTTCCACATACACTTTTGCTCTGACCATCTCATTATCTCCTATTCAGATATTCATCTACATTATATATCTCTTTTTCGGATATGTAAACAAAAAACATTATCCTCAAAAGATACTTTTCACCTTGTCAGTATCGAAAGTATATGATACAATACAATCAATATGATATGCAGGAGTGAATTATCATGAAAATTGGCGAAATCATAGCCAAATCCCGCGAAGAGAATAACATCTCGCAAAAAGAGCTTGCATCATTGCTGTCGCTGGAAGGTGTGCAGGTAACCAATCAAGCCGTCAGCAAATGGGAAAACGGAAGCACATTGCCAAATGCAGTACAGTTTCTTGCATTGTGCAAAACACTCGCTATTACAGACATCTATGGTACATTTATCGGCAAACAGCGTAAAACGCCTTTTGACACTTTGAATCATGAGGGAAAAAAGAAGGTAGAAGAGTATATCGATCTTTTGCTCAGAAGCGGACTTTACACAGACTACAGCACTGAATCCAAAATCATTCCTCTGCGCGTATTGCCCCTCTATCACATTTCCGTCTCCGCAGGCACAGGTCAGTTTTTGGACAGCGACCATTATGATATGATTGAAGTCGGCGAAGAAGTTCCTGTAAGTGCAAATTTCGGTGTTCGCATTTCTGGCGACAGTATGCAGCCCCGATTCATCGACGGGCAAATCGTTTGGGTGCAGCAGCAGCAAACCATCCAAAACGGGGAAATCGGCATTTTCCTTTACAACGGAGATGCATACTGCAAAAAATTTGAATGCGGTACAGACGGAATCTCTCTGATTTCTCTAAACAAAACATATGAACCCATTCATATCGGTGAATCCGATGAACTGCGTGTGTTCGGAAAGGTGGTCGGATGATTTATATTACTTCCGATACACACGGACGCTTCAATCACTTAACCGATTTTCTCCTCTCGGACGGAATCACCCAAGATGACGTTTTGATTATCCTTGGTGATACCGGTTTCAATTACGACGCTGTTCCCGGAAGCGGTCTGCGACGAAAAGCCCCGATGAATTGGTATAATGTCCCCATCCTCTGTCTGCAGGGCAATCACGAGCTTCGTCCCCATCATATTGATACCTACAAAGAAGTAGAATGGAATGGCGGCATCGTTTACAGAGAAGACAAATATCCAAACCTCATGTTTGCAAAAGACGGAGAGGTATATACAATTGAAGGTACACAGTTCCTTGTTTGTGGCGGTGCATACAGTGTATTTAAGGATTATCGCATCGCTCATGGGTTGAGCTGGTATCCCGATGAGCAGCCCTCTGCAGAAATCAAGCAGCGCGTTGAGCAGCAGTTGGAAGCACGGAATTGGAAAATCGATGTGATGCTGACACATACCTGCCCCACAAAAGCGGTGCCCAAGGAAAAATACATCCGTACCGTTGACCAAAGCACTGTCGATACCAGCACAGAAGACTGGCTGGATTCCATTGAAGACAGACTGACATACAAAGCATGGTACTGCGGTCACTGGCATATCGAAAAACAGGTCGATGACATTCACTTCATATATAAAAACGTGACCAGAATAAAATAAGACCCTCTCATCCCGAGAGGGTCTTATTTTATTTATATATGACCAATCAATTCATTCACAGTTTTCACGAGATACATGGGAAAGTACTTTCCTACATCTCCATGCTCGGAATAACTTTCAACATCCTCATAAAATTGAATCCCCGAATCAATCAAATCCTGTCGCAATGCTTTGATATGCTTTTCATAAGTATGCTCTACATTAGAATAGTGCAGATAACAGGTCTGCGTAGCTGCATAGGGATTGTTCTTGATTTTATGCTCCAATCGAACATCCAATTCTGCAATATTATCGGGTGTATACTCCCCGATAATATCAATCAGATTCGGACGGTTTGCGGGCTTATCCAGATATGTCCCCAAACGATACTGAGGAGCCCCGGCAATTATGATTGCATCCTTAAATTCAAGACCACAGTTGATAGAACCATAACCACCCTTACTGGATCCCATAAAAATCA
>JAFQPT010000101.1 GCA_017411665.1 Oscillospiraceae bacterium
GCATGTCATTCTGAGGGAACTTGTTCCCGAAGAATCTCAAAGGCAAGAGCAGAGTCCACTCTAACCGTGTATTTGAGATCCTTCGGCTGCGCCTCAGGATGACAGAGTGCGGTGCTGTTGGTTGCCCCTTCAAACACCGATTTATTCGGGCATACACCGTCTATCTCAACAGCATGACAGAGCGAGGAGGCAGGGTTGGCTGCATCAATCCCATTTGCACAAATTCCTTGCTGATTTGATATATTGACAATTTTCGATATGAACGTTATAATAATAACAATCAATCGAAATTTCGGAGGGACGTCTCATGATGGATCACGCAAAAGCTGCACGGATATTTAAAGCCATCGGCGATGAGAACCGACTGCATATCCTCAGCCTGCTGCGCAACGGAGAACGCTGCGCCTGTAAGCTGCTGGAGGATTTGGACATCAGCCAGTCCACCTTGTCTCACCATATGAAGCTGCTGTGCGATGCAGGTCTTGTGGTTGGCCGCAAGGAGGGAAAGTGGGTGCATTACTCCATCGAACCCCATGCTGCCACCGACCTCCAGCAGATGCTGTGCAAAATTCTGACCCCTGAGGCTCATGAAGACAAATGCTGCTGCGGACAGTAAAAAAGACCGATGACAACCGTCATCGGTCTTTTTACATTTTTTTGAAGTTCTTTCTGTGAGCTTGAAATTACTTTTTATTCCACAGAGCGATACCTACGATAATCAGCATTACAGCTGCACCGGGAGCACCTGCGTAGGCTGCAACGCCTGCCAGTGCGAATGCACCCAGACTGTGATACCATCTGCCGCCGCTGACGGTGTCCAGCATTTCAGCGCTCAGCTCGCCGTCTTCGGAAATCAGACCTTCTGCAATCATTGCCTTACGGCAGTCTTCAATGTATGCCATATAATCCTCGTAGGATACTTCCACGCCGTTGTCGATAAACAGCTGATATGCGTTTTCATAAGAGCCGGCTTCGGCGATCTTCTGTGCGAATGCTTCATCGTTGATCAGTTCATTCATCTTTGCAATTGCGGTTTCCTTCATCATGATAATTCTCCTTTTTGTTATCTGAAGTAGTTGTTTTTTGTTTTCTTGACTATATATACACAGGAAAAAGTTCACAGTTACACACTTTTTGAAAATTCTTTTTAAGATGACGAAAACGACCGATGACACCTGTCATCGGTCGTTTTCTCGTTATTTTACGCGCTTCATGAAGTCTGTGACCCAATCGGCAGCCATGGGACTCAGTTTCTGCCGGTTCAGCGGAACCCTGGGGTCGATGTGTTTTTTGTAGAAGGGCAGGGCATCCAGCCGCAGTTCGGTCAGCTCTCTGCAGCTCATCTGTTCCCGATAGCTTGCAGGCAGGTAGCCCAGAATCTCCAGAATCTCCGCCTTCCCGTAGGCCTCCTCATACATGGGATGGAATTCGGGGTGACTGCGCTCCAGCGGATGACGAATCCACAGCCGATCCTCCAGTGCGTAGGTCAAAAAGGTCAGTCGGCTTTCCAGTGTGCTCAGCGTAGGATATCGCTTCTGCAGCTCGTTCAGCTCTTCGGGGATGTGCAGCGCGGTATTGAGGTTGTTGTCACCGCCCACTCTCCACAATGTCAGTGCCATGCGGTAGCGGCATTGGGCGTATTCCATCGCTGCGGCATCGGTCTCCTCGGCAGTCAGTCGGCGCATGTGCAGGGCGGAAGCGGCCTTGTAATGGTCAAAGGCGGTGATGATGTCCTTGACCTTTTGGGACTCTGCATACAGGTCACCCAGTGCCATGCGGCACAGGGCAAACTCACGCTGCAGGTCGGGGTCGGTGTCTGCGGACAGCGCTTTGAGCAGCTCTGCTTCCGTTTCATACAGGCTCACAGCCTGCTCCCGTCGACCGCTGCCCCTGGTTTCCGCGTGGAGGGAAGCCAGCTTCCCGCAGCACAGTGCGTAGGGCAGAGGTGCCGCCTCGTCTTCCCTGCGCAGCTCCAGTGCCTTGCGGTACATGGCTTCCGCCTGCTTATGCATGATGGAGCCCTGCAGCAGGTCTGCCATATCCTCCTGTGCCCCTGCAAAAAGGGCGGCGGTTTCGCGGTCGGGGGTCTCGCTGTACAGCTGACGGCACAGGTCCAGTGCCTTGCGGCTGTATTTCTGCGCCTGTCGGGAGCCGTTCAAATCCCCTTCACTGCGGTGGACGGTGCTGAGGCTGCGGTAAGCGTTTGCCAGCTTGATATGTACCGTGCGGTCGGGAAATTGGGCAGCCATAGACTCCATGAGCTCCACAGCGCGGGTGCGGGCGGTGATGACGGACAGGCGGCCCACAGGGGTACGCCCATCCTGTACGTCCGCATAGCGGCAGCAGACGTCGTAGGCGATGTCTCCGCTTGCTCTTGTGCGGAGGGCTTCGTATGTATCCACCGCCAGATTTTTATGCAGCAGGTACACCCGCTGCAGCAGGCGGCGATTGTCGGCGGTGAGGGAGAAACGGGGGAAAAAGTGCTCGGAGAGAAACTGCACGAGGCTGAGGCCCTCGGCATCGGGAGAGGCGGTTTCGGGCAGGGACTTGACGAAGTCGGTGCCGTTTTTGCAGGTGTACTCATACAGCAGCTCGCCTGCTTCTTCCAGACCGAACCGGTCTGTTTCATATAGGGAATGGAGATACCCGCGGAAGGCTTTGGCATCGCCGTCGTGAATGAGACGGTGTGCGGTGGCAAGAGGTCTGCGGGCATTGGAAAGGGTGGACATAGCGGTTCCTCTTTCTGTGGTTGGAATAAAAAGCCTCCCCTTGTGAAGGGGAGGCTGCTTCACGTGGCATTAGGTGTTTGCGTCGATGCATTCCTGAATACGGCTCTTCACCAGCTCAGCCAGCTGATTGGTCTTCATGCCTTTGTATTCTTCGGGCAGGATGGGCTTGAGGTAGTGCAGCTGCACGGTGATGGGCTTGCTGCCCTTCTGGTCCAGTACCTTGTAGGTGTCGATGACGCAAATGGGCAGAATGGGGCACTTTGCGGTGGTGGCACAGCGGAAGCTGCCGTGGTGGAATTCGCCCATGACGTTGCCGTTTTTGCTGCGGGTGCCTTCGGGGTAAATCAGATAGTTTCTGCCTGCCTGCAGCTCCTTGGTGACGGCGCGGATGACCTCCAGAGACTGGCGCACATCATCTCGGTCCATGGGCAGACCCTTCAGACATGCTGCGATTTCTCGAATCAGCGGAGTGTCCTTCAGCTCAATCTTAAAGACAGCGGACATGGGGACGGGCATATCTGCAACCACAGCCATGACGTCAAACATACCCTGGTGATTGGAGTACATGACGAAACCGCTTTCGGTGGGGATGTTTTCTCTGCCGTGGACGTCCAGAGTCACATTGCCTGCGCTGACAGCCAGATGCATGATGTGCTGGATGTGGCGGAACATTTCCTCTTCGGTGTAGTTTTCGGGATTCTTGGCATATTTGCACAGCTTTCCGTAAACAGCGGGAATACGGAACAGATTTTTAATGACCATAAGTGCCAGACGATTCATTGTGAGTCCTCCGTGTAAATGTATAATAGAGATATAATACCATATCGGTGGGGATTTTGAAAGTTTTTTAGGGGAATTTTTATGGAATCGGGAAATGAATGGGCTGTTTTGTTGTCAAAATATGGCTGCGGTGATAATATAAAAGTATCATAGAAAAGAAAAGGAGGGGATTGGATGAAGCGTGTTCATTACGCATGGATGGTCTGTCTCGGCTGCGGGATATTGCTGTTTTGCACCAGCGGTCTGAGCATCAATGCGTTTACCATTTATCAGCCATACATTCTCCTCCAAAACGGATTCACCAATGCCCAGTCTTCCTATATCATCACGGTCCGCAGCCTGTTTGGCTTCCTGTCCATGTTTCTCACAGGCGTGTATTACCGCGTATTCTCCCTGCGCAGGGGCATGACCCTTGCAGGAGTGTGCACGGCAGTGGGCTTTTTGCTGTTTGGTCTGGCGAAATCTTTCGCCGCCTACTGTGCAGCCGCGGCATTTATCGGCATGGGCTATGGATTGGGTGCCATGATTCCCATTACCATCATTCTGGAGCACTGGTTTGTCAGTAAGCGCACCTTTGCCATCGGGCTTTGCTCTGCGGTCACTGGCTTGTCCACACTGGGCATTCCCAGTCTGCTGACATGGATGATTGAGCGCTTCAGCCTGTCGGTGACCTTCATCGCGGAGTCTGTTTTCATTGCGGGAATGATCTGTGCTGCAGGGCTGCTGCTGCGTGACCGACCCGAGGAGCGGGGAGTTGAGCCCTACGGCATCCACGCGGAGGAAACAGGCGGCAGAAAAAATCAGCCTGTGGGGACGCTTGGTGTGCGCCATTGGGTGCTGCTGATTCCCATGCTGTGTCTGATTGGGGCCATGAACAACATCGGCTACAGCCATCTGACGGTGCTTGCCACCTCTCAGGGCTTCAGCAGCCATGTGACAGCCCTTGCCATCACCGCATCGGGTGTGATGCTGACCTTGAGCAAATGTATCTTCGGCTGGACTTCCGAGCGCATCGGGACTGATCGCACCAATTGGATTTACGGTGTCATCGTCACCGTGGGTCTGTTGCTGTGCTGCATGATGGGCACCAGTGTGCCGCGTCTGTTTGCGGCCTTTTGCACCTACGGCTTCGGTCTGGCGCTGACTGCGGTGGGACTGAGTGCATGGCCGGGGGACTTGAGCAATCATGCGCAGTACGACCGAAACGTACGGCGCTTTCAAGTATATTACGGAGCGGGAACGCTGATGTTCTCCTCTTTGCCGGGGATTCTGGCAGACCGCTTTGGCGGGTCCTATGTCCCTGCGTATCTGTTTTTCGTGGCCTGCACGGTGTATATCGTGTTCGCCATTGGGTGGGTGTACCGCCACGCACTGCCCATGAACGAATCGGAATCTGTTTGAACGGAAGGAGCGAGTCTGATGTTGAAACCGTTGCCCGTTTCCGTATTGGAAACATTGCCCGCAATCTATGAAGCAGCAGTCGATGGGCTGTTGGCAGCAGAGCTTGATGCACTGCAGCAAACCGTTGTGGTGCTGGACGATGACCCCACGGGGATTCAAACCGTGCACGGGGTATTTGTATATACCGACTGGTCGGAGGAGACGCTGACCGAGGCACTGGCGGATGGGGCACCCATGTTCTTCGTGCTCACCAATTCCCGCGGCATGACCACTTCGGAGACGGCACAGGTGCACGCCGACATCAGCCGTAATCTGGCTGCGGCATCGGAGAAAACAGGCCGTGACTTCATCCTCATCAGCCGCAGCGACTCCACTCTCCGCGGCCATTATCCGCTGGAAACGGAGACACTGAGAGCGGGTCTGGAGCAGCAGACGGGAAAGGTCTTTGACGGGGAAATCATCATGCCCTTTTTTCTGGAGGGCGGACGCTATACCATCGGCAATGTCCACTATGTCAAGGAAGGGGATTGGCTGATTCCCGCGGGACAGACGGAATTTGCAAAGGACAAGAGCTTCGGGTACACCCATTCCGATCTGCCGCACTGGTGTGAGGAAAAGTCGGGGGGAGCTTATAAAGCGGAGGATGTGCTGTGTATTTCCATCGAGGAGCTGAGAGCGGGGGACTATGACGCCATCGCGGATCGGCTTCTGTCGGTGAAGCATTTCGGGAAAATCATCGTCAATGCTGCTGCGTATGCAGATGTGAAGGCCTTTGGAATCGCCTTCTGCCGCGCTGTGGCAAAGGGCGGACGGTATCTGTTCCGCAGTGCGGCAACCATCACCAAGGTGCTGGGCGGTGTGCCCGACAGACCGCTGCTGACCAAGGCGGAGCTGACCGCATCGGGCAGCGGCAACGGCGGCATTGTGCTGGTAGGCTCTCATGTGAATAAGACCACCGCCCAGCTGGCCGAACTGCGAAACTGCCGCTATCCCATGGAATTTATAGAATTTAACCAGCATCTGGTGCTGGAAGAAGGCGGTCTGGAGCGGGAGGTAGCCCGTGTGATCGCCCTTGCAGAGGAGAATATTTGCAAAGGACGCTCCGTGGCCGTATATACCCGCCGTGAGCGGTTCGATTTGGATACCGATGACCCCGACAAGCAGCTGGAGGTCTCTGTCCGCATTTCCGATGCGGTCACGAGCATTATTGGAAAGCTGACCGTGCAGCCGGGATTCATCATCGCCAAGGGCGGCATTACCTCCAGTGATGTGGGGGTGAAGGCTCTGCGGGTCAGACGGGCAGAGGTTATGGGGCAGGTGCGTCCCGGCATCCCCGTGTGGCTGACAGGGGCGGAAAGCAAGTTCCCCGGTATGCCGTATATCATTTTCCACGGCAACGTAGGCAGTGTGGATGATTTGCGCGTCATCGCAGAGCTGTTGATGGGAGAAGACGGGAAGGACTATCTCAAGCAGTATCTTGCATGCTGCGGAGCACTGTGCTTCGAGGATGACTACACCGACAGAAAGAAGAGAAAGGCGCATAATGCGGCCATGACACAGTTAGAAGCGCTGCACAGTGAGCTGGCGCAGCTTGACTGCACCGAAATTATGGCGGAGCTGCTGCGCAATGAGGACGAACGCGTGCAGCTGAATGCGGCAGCCTTCTGTCTGAGGCAGGGCCTCCACGAGACGCGTGCCCGTCAGATTTTAAGCACCCTTTCGGAAACCTCTCGGGATGCTTCCATAGGATTTTCCGCCTCAATGGTTCTCAAAACAACGGGATAAAAGACTTGGGACACGAGGTGCCGATGCGCATATTGAGTGTATTTTGAGTTAGGCTAAGTTGTTTTAGTGCAAACTGATTTAACATGCATGACAGTTTTATGTTGCGGATTTGGTGGTTTTAGGTCTTATAAAATAACAAGCGGAACATAAAGTTTACTGCTCTACAAAGCGTGTTTTACTGTTGTGGATTTGTTCTCATGTGTGATAAAATAACCATAAAGCTACTGCAACGCTAACTGTCGGCGTTGATATAGCTTTTGGCACCTTAGTTTTTCCTCCCCCCAAGAGTCCGGGTTGTAATATCTGCAGAGCAGATATTATAATTCTGTGATTGGTAGGTTTGTTAATATGGATTGCCAGTTTAATGTTGGCAATCTCCCGTTAGGAACAAACTTGTTTGTATATTGTAATAACTCACCAGTAGGCGGCACTGATCCTAAGGGGACTGACACATATGCTGTAGGTGGTACTGTGAATGCAAATGCATATTACGGAGCAACCTTTAGTTTAGCATTTGTATTTGATAGCTATGGTGGTTTCGATATACAGTATAGCTATGCTTTTGCTGGTATTGATCATAGTCATTCTTTTGGTGTATTAGATGTTGGGATGGGAGGCTTTTTCCAGTATACACAATTAGATCAAGTGAATGATCTTTTAGGTGTTTCTGCGAGTGTTGGAGCAAGCGGCGGAACTGGAATATCTTTTGGTATTGATGCAGTTTCTTCTGGATATGTTGCAGAGAATGTTCTTATCAACGGCAAAGAATCACCTGATGGCGTTCAGTTTACTGCTGGAGTGGGATTAGGTGTAGATGTACATATTGTCAATCTAATACTGTGTCTCTACTTGGTAAAATAAAGAGTAACTTGAATCAAATTAAGAATAAATTTGATGCTGCAGTGTCTGGATTCTGGGACAAAGTGAGAAAGTGAGATGTATTATGAATTATTATATTGAGGATTGTACACAAGAACGCTTTATCTATCTTCTAGAGAGATATTTTAGTGAATTTAAAAGTATTTTTAATGCTCAATATAGATTTAAACAAGTTTCAACGGATAAGTATATCGCTCAACGAAAATTTTCCGTAGGAGCTAATTTACTTCAAAATTCTTTCGAACCTGATATCCATATTAAAGTACAACGGTTTAATTCCGATTTAAAAATAGAATTTTCATTTAAGTATAGTACGATAGTGAATATTATATTTAGAGTAGCCGCATTAATTCTTCTTTATTTTACGTATATATTGATAGAATTATATAGCGGGCGTTCGTTGAATCTTGTGCAATTCACCTTTGGAATCGGTCTTATTATTTTTACACTCATTTTTGTATTGCTTATGAACAAAAAAAGTAAAGATAGTTCGGCCAAAAAAATTGATGAAGAGTTTATGTGTCAATTCAAAAAAAGTAAAGGATAAAAAGAATTTTCACTTAAACTATCTATTCCAAACAGACCCATGCTTTTTGCTTGGGTCTGTTTTTGCGTTGCTGTTTTTGGTGGTTCTGTGTCTTATAAAACATCAAGTGAAACATAAAGTCAGATGCCCTACAAAGCATGTTTTGCTGTTGTGGATTTGTTCTCATGTGTGATAAAATAACCATAAAGCTACTGCAACGCTAACAGTCGGCATTCATACAGCTTTTGGCGCTTTAGTTTTTCCTCCCCCCAAGAGTCCGGGTTGTATTATCTCCAGAGCAGATATTATGATTCTGTGATCGGGAGATTTATTTCCGCGGATAGCTATGCAATGACATATATGGTTAAACAATGGTGAGGTTTTTCAATGAAAGAATTTTCTGTTATAGCAAAAGGATTGTATTGCATTATTGTATTTCTTTTTTGCGGCTTGATAACCATCGTATCAACCAAACATGAAACTTTCCCTATTTATCAGTATGGTTTTGGTTTAGATAACGCAGGAAATTTATATATTGGAAGTACATACGATATATTTGTGTATAATTCTTCCGGCGAAAAGATAAATCAATTTCCTGCTGTATATATTAAATATTTGATGACTGTATATAACGAAAAAATTTTTATCAAGGGAACAGAGCATTATATTGTGCTAGATTTGCAAGGAAATATTTTAGATGAAATCAGAATTGATTCAAAAGAAGCTAAGGCTATTCCTGAAATTTATAGATATAAATTTTACTCTAATGATGGAAGCCGGTATGAGTTAAAAAATATTTTGTTTCGCGCAAAGATTTATCAATTAGACAATAATGCTAAAGAAATCGTTTGGAAACTTCCAATTACTCAATTTGTTCCTAAGGTAATATATTACATTGTTATTGCAAGTGGTATTTTAAGCACCATTAGTCTAATGTTTCAATTAGGGATTATTGATAAAAGCAAAATTATCCGTAGGCTTTAATTATGAAGCGGTAAATAAGATTGGGAATTGTTCGAAGTCTTATTGAACACTAAAGTAATAGTTTTGACATCCCCGAACTGTAGTCAGCTTGGGTCTGTTGTGCTGTTGCGGATTTGGTGAATCTGAGTTTTATGAAACAATCAGTATATGGGAATTGGGAGGGAGAATATGAAACAGGCCATAAAAATACTCCTCTGTTTGGTGGCGGGTGTGACAGCGGCAGCTTTGCTGCTCAACGGTGGACTGAAGCTGCGGGAAAAATCATATTACATGGATGAAAGCAACTACATCACCGAAGAGGCAATCGTGGTTAACGTCATTTA
>JAFQPT010000102.1 GCA_017411665.1 Oscillospiraceae bacterium
CGTTATTACTAATGTGAAGCAATGAAAAACGGGAGCACCGCGGTGCTCCCGTTTTTCATTGCTTCACATTAGTAATAACGCTTCTTCTTGTTCTTACGAGCAGCCTCGGACTTCTTACGACGCTTAACGCTGGGGCTCTGATAGTATTCCTTCTTTCTCAGATCCTGCTGGATGCCAGCCTTAGCGCAGTCACGCTTAAATCTCTTAAGAGCGTTATCCAGAGATTCATTCTCTCTAACGATAATTTCGGACATTTGTTTCCCTCCCTTCAAAATCACTTTGCAGTGTTTCAAGGGCCATAATATATGGCGTCAACATTGATATTATAATGATTGAGTCGCCTGTTGTCAAGAGAAATATTACTTAGCAGGCTTCAAAATCAAATTAACTATCTTGTTCTTGACCACAATGGTCTTAACAATCTGCATGCCTTCCATCTGACGCTTAATCTTTTCGTCAGCACAAGCTGCCGCAATGACATCTTCATCAGCGCTGTCAGCAGCAATGGTGATGGTGCTTCTGACCTTACCATTGACCTGAACAGCAATGGTGATTTCCTCGTCCTTGCACTTTTCTTCGGAGTACTTAGGCCATTCGGAAACAGAGCAGATGCCTTCAAAGCCCTTCATTTCCCAAATTTCATCACAGATGTGAGGAGCAAAGGGAGACAGCAGAGCCAGCAGAGTCTTCAGTTCTGCACGGTTGCAGGTCTTGCCCAACTGATTCATCAGAGTCATCAGAGCAGCAATTGCAGTATTGGGCTTCAGATTTTCAATATCTTCGGAAACCTTCTTAATGGTCTTGTGCATGAGGGCCATGTTTGCCTTGGAGTATTCAACAGCATCGTCGTTAACACCTTCAGCCATGTTCCATACACGGTCCAGGAATCGCTTGCAGCCCTTGACTGCTTCGTTGGACCAAGTAGCAACCTTTTCAAAGTCGCCGATAAACATGATATACAGACGCATGGTATCAGCGCCGTAGGTACGGATAACATCATCGGGATTGACTACATTACCCAGAGACTTGGACATCTTTACGGAAGGCCGGTAAACATCGTTGCCGTACTTAGCCAAAGCAGCATCTTTTTCTTCCTGAGTCTTATAGTTTTCGATGTAGTGGGGATTATGACCCAGAATCATGCCGTGGCTGGTACGCTTTGCATAGGGTTCCTTGTAAGGTACAACACCAATGTCGTACAGGAACTTATGCCAGAAGCGAGAATACAGCAGATGCAGGGTGGTATGTTCCATACCGCCGTTGTACCAGTCGACCATACCCCAGTATTCCAAAGCTTCCTTGGAAGCCAACGCTTCGTCGTTGTGAGGATCCATATAGCGCAGGAAGTACCAACTGGAGCCTGCCCACTGAGGCATGGTGTCGGTTTCACGCTTTGCGTCAGCACCACACTTGGGGCACTTGCAGTTGACCCAGTCGGTCATTGCAGCCAGAGGGCTTTCACCGTCATCGGTGGGTTCGTAGCTTTCTACATCGGGCAGCAGCAGAGGCAGTTCGGACTCGTCCATAGCAACTTCACCGCAGTGAGGGCAGTGAATGATGGGAATGGGTTCACCCCAGTAACGCTGACGGGAGAACACCCAGTCACGCAGCTTGAAGTTGGTCTTTGCTTCGCCAATTCCCTGCTCGGTCAGCCACTGAGTGATTACGGGAATCGCATCCTTTACGGTCAGACCGTTCAGGAAGCCGGAGTTTACCATAATGCCGGTGTCATCCTTCAAAGTGAAGGCCGCTTCTTCAATGTTGCCGCCTGCAACGACCTCGATGATTTCACATCCGAATGCCTTAGCGAATTCCCAGTCGCGATCGTCATGACCGGGAACAGCCATAATTGCGCCGGTACCATAGGTAGACAGAACATAGTCGGAGATAAAGATGGGAATTTCCTTACCGTTTACAGGGTTAATGCCCATAACGCCGCCCAGCTTTACACCGGTCTTTTCCTTATTCAGTTCAGTGCGTTCCAGGTCGGACTTAGCAGCTGCAGCAGCCTGGTAAGCCTTGATTTCATCCACGTTGGTCAGCTGATCCATCCACTTTGCAACGAGTGCGTGTTCGGGGCTGAGAACCATGTAGGTCGCGCCAAATAGAGTATCGGGACGAGTGGTGTAAACAACGATTTCATCACCCAGAGTAGAACGGAACTTCACTTCCGCACCGTGGCTGCGGCCAATCCAGTTGGTCTGCTGAGCCTTAACACGATCAATAAAGTCCAGACCATCCAGATCGTCGATCAGACGATCTGCATACTTGGTGATGCGCAGCATCCACTGGCTCTTTTCCTTGCGAACAACAGGTGCTCCACAGCGTTCGCATACACCTTCCACAACTTCTTCGTTTGCCAGAACGCACTTACAGCTGGTACACCAGTTAACGGGCATCTTAGCCTTATAAGCCAGACCGTTCTTGTACAGCTGCAGGAAGATCCACTGGGTCCACTTGAAGTACTTGGGATCGGTGGTGTTGATTTCACGGTCCCAGTCAAAGCTGTAACCCAGAGACTTCAGCTGGCGGCGGAAGTTCTTGATATTGTCTTCGGTAACAATACGGGGATGGATGTGGTTCTTAATTGCATAGTTTTCGGTAGGCAGACCAAATGCGTCGTAGCCCATGGGGAACAGAACATTGTTGCCGTCCATACGCATTTTGCGGGCAATGATGTCCATTGCGGTATAGGGACGGGGATGGCCTACGTGCAGACCGGCTGCGGAGGGATAAGGGAATTCAACCAAACCGAAGAACTTGGGCTTATCGCCACCGTTTTCAGCTGCATAAATCTTCTTTTCTTCCCAGATATCCTGCCATTTTTTCTCAATCGACGCGAAATCGTAATTCATTGTGTACTCACTCGTTTCTGCTTAATTGTTGGTTCAAGTACTGAGCTTAGCCCAGATTTTCAATTTCGACGCGTTCTGCGTCAGCCCACAGGCGTTCCAGATCATAGAATTCTCTTGCTTCTTCCATAAATACGTGACAAATCACGCAGCCGAAGTCCAGCAGAATCCAGCCGCTGTTGCGGTCGCCTTCACGCTTATGTGCAGGTTCGCCCACTTCTTCCATTCTGAATTCAATGGTATCGATCAGAGACTTGATGTGAGAAGTGGAGTTTGCGGTGCAAATTACAAAATAATCAGCCAGAACCGTTACGTCGGTAGTATGCATAACGGAAATATTCTTACCCAGCTTTTCGTCCATTGCCATTGCCGCAATTTTTGCCATTTCAGCAGGTTTCAACATTTGTATCACCCATTCTTTCTAATTCCGCTTAACCACCGGTGTAATAGAAGCTTGCACCCTGGTCAGCACTTGTTTTAATACTCAGATTACGCGATGTAATATCATCCTTATAAGGATTGAGATATTCGTTGATAACTTTTATCCACTTGGTGGGGTTAATGAAGATGTAGCTCTGTCCGTTCACCAGACCACCCATCATCTGAGGCATATCCACAAACTGGATATTGTCGGGATCCATTTCCAGGAAATGCTTTGCATAGAACAGAATGTTGCCCGCGGTCAGATTCGACTGAACATGCTCCTGATAGATATCGATGGCTGCACCCAGATTGGGAATATTACCAACGTCCAGAATCTGTTCTGCCAAAGCCTTAATAAAGTCGTGCTGAACATTGATTCGGCCAAGGTCACCGTTTGCATAGCCCTTGCGGAATCGCAATACCTTAACAGCATCACTGCCGGACAGCTTCTGATAGCCTTCCTTAATGTAAATCTGCAAACCCTGCTTATCGTCAACATACAGCATTTCCATAGGAACATCGAAGTAGACACCGCCGATTGCATCAATCAGCTTTTCCATCGCTTCTACGTCAACAACTGCCCAGCTGTCGATTTCAAAGCCCAGAATCTTCTTCATTTCCTTCAGCAGGCCATCAATGCCGTTGCCGCCGGAGGCGAGATTGCCCTGGTATGCGGTATTAACCTTCAGCAGTCCCTTATTAATCAGAGTATCGCGGGGAATGCTTACCATGTTGATTTTACCGTTTACGGTATCAAACATGCCGACAATAATAACGTCGGTACAGCCGCTTGCTACGTCACGTGCTGCAACAAGGAAAGTATAACAACCCTTTTTACGGGTAGAATCAATTTCCTCAGTAACATCCTGACCATCCTGACTGGGATCGGTGTTGGGGACAATGACTTCATCGTGACGCTGGATTTCACCGCTGAAATCGGCATCATAAACATCCAGCTGTTCCTGTGTTACCCACATTTCTCTGACGAAGTATCCTGCAAAGCCTGTAATCGCAACAGCGAAAATCAGCATCAGAGTCACAAGAATCTTCTTGCCCAGAGACCATTTTCTTGCTTCTCTTCTTGCCTGCTTGGCAGCTTTCTTTTCTTCCTTTTTCGCAATTTTTGCAGCTTTCTTTGCTTCCTTCTTTTCTGCACGGGTCAGCTTTTTCTTACCGCCTGCAGGTTCTTCCACGGGAACAGGCTCAGCAGCAGATTCGTTAACCAGCTGATCGGCAGGGATCCCAAAGGTCTCTGCAATGGAATTCACATAACCTTCCTCACCGGTCAAAGGAGCATCCTGTTCCATTACAGGCATTTCAATATCCGCTTCTTCTTCAGCTTCATCCGGAAGCACGATATCTTCAACCACAGTGATTTCGGGAATGACAACATCACTGACGATATCTTCGTCAATTTCCTGCCGGTTCAGTTCAACGTTTTCCAGAACATCTTCGGAAATGTTAACATCTGCAGCAGATGCAGCATCTTTGCCGCTTTTTTTATTGCCAAATAGTTTCAATTTAACCTTCCCTTCGTTTTCTAAACCATTCGTAAGCACTGCGGGAAATGTCCAGAATCGGAGCCCCTCTTGCAGTCAGGTCCTCCATGGTCATCCGCAGGCCATCTTCCATAGCCGCATCCAAATTCTCATAACTGAGTGCTCGAATGCGTTCCACGCCATCAAAACAGCGGTTTGGTTCAATATAATCCGCCAGATAAATGATTTTCTCCAAATCGGTCATATCCGGCTTCCCGGTCGTGTGCCACCGGATGGCATCGCGGATTTTTTCGCTTACACCGAATTCGTTGTAAGCCACCGCCGCGCCGGTGATTTGATGCAGTGTTTTATCTGTACCTGCAACAGACATGTCGATTATAATATCATATTTATCACACAATATCAACTGCTCTTCTACAGACAATTTCTTGGTAATATCGTGCAGAATTCCGGCTGCAGCGGCATCGTACTCATCTTCGCCCCAGCGTTTTGCGAGACGAACCGCTTCCTGTTCACAGCCCATTACATGAGGAATTCGCTTGGGCTTCAGCATTGCATGACCTTTTTCTCTCAGCCATGTAAGTTCCGCCTTTGCTCCGTAACAACGATTCCTAATGATATATTCATAAACCGAATCATCCAGCAGCTGTTTGCCGGATGCTTCCTTCAGTGCCTGCCTTACATCTGTGGATGCCGCAGGATAAATTCCTGTTTCCAGTAATGTGATGCGGGCATTGTAGGTTTTTCGCAGGTGTTGGATGTGTGCCAGAACATCCGCATCCTCATCCACACCGCGCAGCAGCACTGCGATTTCAGCCAGTGCCATAATTGTCTCGGGACGAGACCAGCTTTCAAGAGAGAGAATCATGTCTGTGCCCATAATCAGCACAAACTCATCATTCGGATACAGTTCACGCAG
>JAFQPT010000103.1 GCA_017411665.1 Oscillospiraceae bacterium
TGGTACTTCTCCATTGCGGTTCCCATCGGCTTCGGCTGGTCTCTGCTGTACGCAATTTATTACTTCGTTATGGACCTGTTAGGCAAGGGAAAGGAGGAAGAATCTCATGATGCTGGAGTTTATTGATCTGATTCCCATTATCCTGGTTTTCATCCTGTACTTTGCAGGTCTGCCTATCGTTTACGCACTGTTCGGCGGTGCATTTGCTTACTTCCTGTTCATTGACACCACCACTCAGCCCTACATGGTTATGATGAAGGTTATGAATTCGACGGCGTCTTATTCTCTGCTGGCAATTCCCTTCTTCGTCATGTCCGGTTCTATTATGAACTACGGCGGCATTGCAGATAAATTGATGGACTTTGCGGAAATTATCACGGGCCACATGCGCGGCGGTCTGGCACAGGTAAACGTCGTTCTGTCCATGCTGATGGGCGGCTGCTCCGGTTCCGCTAACGCTGACTGCGCAATGCAGTCCAAGATGCTGGTTCCCGAAATGGAAAAGCGCGGATACTCCAAGGCTTTCTCCGCTGCAATCACTGCTGCATCCTCTGCTGCAACTCCCGTTATCCCTCCCGGGGTTAATTTGATTGTTTACGCTGTTATTGCACAGTGCTCTCTGGCGCGTGTATTCGCAGCAGGCTACATTCCCGGCTTCCTGATGTCCATCGCAATGATGATCGTTGTTGCAATCATTGCAAAGAAGCGTAACTACCCCCGTACCCGTGAAAAGCTGCCTCCCATTAAGGAAATCCTGAAGCAGGCATTTATCTCCTTCTGGGGTCTGTTCTTCCCCTTCGGCATCATTCTGGGTATGCGTTTCGGTCTGTTCACTCCCTCTGAAGGCGGCGCATTCGCTGTTGTATACTGCATCGTCGTAGGTAAGTTCATCTACAAGAAGTTGTCCTTCAAGCGTGACCTGATTCCCATCCTGATGGACTCCGTAGCAGGTACCTCTTCCGTTGTTCTGATCATGGTTGCTGCAAACGTATTCGGCTACTACATGACCTGGATCAACCTGCCCAAGATCGTTGCTACCGCTGTTCTGGGTGTTACTCAGAACAAGTGGGTATTCCTGATGATCTGCAATGTAATTCTGCTGATCATGGGTATGTTCCTGGAAGGCGGCGCGGCTCTGATGATCATCACTCCTCTGCTGCTGCCCGTAGCTCTGAAGCTGGGCGTCAACGAAATCCACTTCGGTCTGGTTGCAATCATCAACATTATGATCGGTGGTCTGACTCCTCCCTTCGGTTCCATGATGTTCACCACTTGCGGTATTACCAAGTGTACCATCGGCGATTTCCTAAAGGAAGTTTGGCCCTTCATTTTGTGCCTGCTGGCAGTTCTGCTGCTGTGCACCTTCTGCCCCACTGTCGTTACCTTCCTGCCTGACCTCATTTACGGTACCGCAGGCTGATAAAGTAGGGAAGATTCCATTACAACTAAAAACTGAGAGGTTCTTTGGACCTCTCAGTTTTTTTAAAATTTAGCTATTGAGCTTTTTGCTGAAATAGAGTATTCTTGATATAGACTTTACAAACATTTTACATAGGAGAACCCCATGGCAACTTACCGTGTGAAAATTCAACATTCGGAAGACACATTGACTCTTCTTTCCCGCAAGCAATATGATTTGTTCTGCCAGAGAAACCGTTTCGTTCGAACTCTGATTACGCTGGTTTCAATTGTTGTCGGTGTTATGAATTTTGAACAGTGGTGGGGGATTGCGCTGACTGCATATGGCTGTTATATGAGTACCAGTACTTATGCGCAAGCCAATCATACAGCCCATAAACTTGCGGAGCAAATCAGAGAACGCGGAATGTCTTTCCCTGCCTCTGAATATATTTTTCGAAAGAACTATATGGAAATCATCATTCTGCCCGAACGGGAGGATGAAGAACCCGAACATGTAAAATACCGTGACCTTGAAAAAATTTCCGAAGATCGTGAGTATTTCTATCTGTTCCGCAATCAGTATGGCGGGTATATGGTTCCCAAGGAAGAGCTTAACGGTCAGGTTGACCAGTTCCGGGATTTCTTGGAAAAACAGACGGGTATGTTCTGTGAAGTCAGAACAGCGCCCTGGATTAAATTGATTCGTTGGATGAATTCCCCGAATCGCAAGAATAAGTAATGACAACAGGAAGGAGATGTTACAGTGGATGAGATTATGCTTTACTTAAGAGAGTTTAATTTTGCATCTGTAGCTGCGCGTCTGGTCCTTGCAATGTTGTTTGGTGGGATGCTGGGCATTAACCGCGCGAAGAAAAGAAGAGCGGCCGGGTTCCGTACCTATATGCTGGTTTGTCTGGGTGCGGCGCTGGCAATGATTCTCGGTCAATATGAGACTGACTTGCTTGCAAAGCATGGCGGCGATATGATGGCTGCTGTGGGGAATCGGGTCGATGTCGTGCGTTTCGGTGCGCAGGTGATCAACGGCATCGGTTTTCTGGGTGCCGGCACAGTGATTGTCACCAGCCATCAGGAGGTAAAGGGTCTGACCACGGCAGCAGGGCTATGGGCTTCTGCCTGTGCAGGTCTTGCCATTGGTGCGGGGTTCTATGAATGTGCGCTTGTAGCATTGATTTTGATCTGGATGTGCATTAAGTTCCTGCCGGAAATTGAAGACTTGATCATCGAACGTGCGCGGAACATGAATATTTATGTCGAGTTCACAAGCATGAATGCTTTGGGTGAAATCATTTCCTGCTTCAAGTCTTTGGGTGTAAGTATTTATGAGGTTGACATCAATCGCGGTTCTACCGGTATCAATCCCGGTGCTGTCTTTTCTGTACGATTGGAAAATTGGAGACCTCATGCTGAAATTTTGGCCACAATTTCTCATTTAGAAAGTGTGACCATGATCAATGAAGTATAAGGAGGTGACGATATGCTTGATTTTTTGGATTGTTTGAGAGACATTACTTTCTTTAATGTCGCCCTGCGTATGTGCCTTGCAGTATTGTGTGGCGGCATTATCGGCGCAGAACGAGAATATAAGCGTCGTCCCGCCGGCTTCCGTACCCATATTCTGATTTGTCTGGGTGCATCTATGACCACGTTGACCAGCCAGTACATGGCGATGGAGCTGGGATATTTCACAGACCTTGCACGTTTGGGTGCTCAGGTTATCGCAGGTGTCGGTTTTATCGGTGCAGGTACGATTATTGTCACTAAGCGTCAGCGTGTTAAGGGGCTGACTACTGCTGCGGGTATGTGGTGTTCTGCTATTATCGGTCTGGCACTGGGCGGCGGTTTCTATGAAGGCGGCATTCTTACGACTGTACTGATTATGCTGGCAGAGCTGGTGTTCTCCAAGTGGGAATACAGACTGCTGAATAATGCTCCCGAAGTGAATCTTTACATAGAATATCAAGGTAAGGGCACTTTGGAACGTGTTTTGAAGGTAATCCATGAATGTGACGTAAAGCTGCTGGATTTGGAAATCACCAGAAAGGCAACTACAGAGGAAAAAACCACCTGTGCGATTTTCTCTCTGTGTCTCAATAAAAAATTTAGTCTGAACTTCATTCTGGAACAGCTGAA
>JAFQPT010000104.1 GCA_017411665.1 Oscillospiraceae bacterium
CTTAGCTTCCTTGATGGCGACCTTTTCGCCGTTAAAGTCGATGAGCTTGCCTGCGCTGCGTGCACTTGCCAGAGGAACCAGTTCGGATACGGGGAACTGACGTTCCTGCAGAATCTTGATCATTTCCTGACCGACGGCGCCGGTTGCGCCCAGAACTGCTACTTTATACTTCTTCATATTGTTATCCTCCAAATCACTTAACAAAGCTGTTATATAGTACGCGGATAGCTTCCGCAAAATCCCGATTATCGATACCGATGATAATGTTCAATTCGTCGGGACCCTGATTGATCATTCGAATATTGACGCCTGCCTGACCGAGGGCGCTGAAAATCTTACCGGAAGAACCGGGCTGAGATGCCATGTAGCGACCGACGATGGCAACCATTGCAATGCCATCTACCACCTGCAGCTTATCTGGCTGCAGCTCCTGCTGCACTTCGCTGAGCACTGCATACAGCTTATTGCTCAGAGCGTCACTGTGTACCACCAGAGAAACGTTGTCAATGCCATTGGGCGTGTAATCTACCAGAATGTTGTGGCGTTCAAAAATGCTCAGCAGTTTTCTCAGCACACCCACTTCATTGCTCATGCCGCGCTTTGCCATGTAGATGACGGAGAAATTCTTCTTGCCTGTAATGCCGGTAATGAAGCGTTCGGGTTCGTGGTCTACTTCCCAAAATTCACGAATCATAGTGCCGGGGTCGGCGGGTGCATTGGTATTGCGGATATTCAAGGGAATATCCTTTTCGCGAACGGGGAAAATCGCTGCTTCATGGAGCACCTGTGCGCCAACGTAGCTCATTTCACGCAGTTCGTTGTAAGTCATTTCACGGATGGTACGGGGATTTTCCACGATTCTGGGGTCAGCCATCAAAATACCGGAAACGTCCGTCCAGTTTTCATAGACCTCTGCGTCCAGTGCTGCCGCTGCCAGTGCGCCCGTGATGTCGCTGCCGCCGCGGGAGAAGGTCTGGATCCGTCCGTCGGGCATAAGACCGTAGAAGCCGGGAATGACTGCGCCCTTGCTCAGATCCTTCTTCTGCAGATTTGCGTAGGTAGCTTCCTTGTCCACGCTGCCGTCATAGTTGAAGCGGACCCAGTCTGCGGAGTCGATGAAATCAAAGCCCAGATAGGTTGCCATCAACTTTGCGGAGAAGTATTCGCCGCGGCTGACCAGTTCTTCACGGGATACGCTCTTTTCGTCCAGACGTGCCTTCAAAGCAGTGAACTCGGATTCCAAATCAATGCTCAAACCAAGCTCTCTGCGAATATCGTAGTAGCGGTCTGCAATCATATTGAAAATGCCTGTGCAGTCCACACCATACTGTGTATGCGCATGGCACAGATACAGCAGGTCGGTAATCTTGTGGTCAGCGGAAAAACGCTTACCGGGTGCGGATACGATGACCACACGGCGGGTGGGGTCTGTATCCAGAATTTCTTTGATTTTGCGGTACTGCCCTGCATCCGCCATGGAAGTGCCGCCGAATTTCAAAACTTTCATAAGTTGTTGCTCTCTCTATTAAATAATATACTTTTAGCTCAGCGCTGCAATGAATGCTGCGGGGTTGTCCTTCAGCCATGCATGCATGTCGGATACGCTGACAGGCTTGGTCAGTACGCCTTCGCCCCATGCTTCAGCCACCAGCTCAGCTGCAACGCTGCCGCCGCGTACGTAGTACTGCAGCTGTACGTCGTTGTTAGCTGCTACGGGAGCACCGTACTTGCTGTAGAAGCCAACGCCTGCCAGAACGTCCATGCAGTCCTGTACGACGTTATAAGCAGTGGGATAACGGCCTGCACCCTGTCCAAACAGGCTGCGGGGACCGGAGTTGCTGCCGACCATGGAAATCAGGTTGTAGTTCATGGGAACAGCCGCTGCAGGCTCGCCATTGGGAACCAGAGTGGGCTGTACGTAAGCAGCAATGCCGCTTTCGCTCTTTTCTGCAGTGCCCATCATCTTGCAGACATAACCGCGCTTGGTAAATTCCGCTACATCTACAGCAGCGATGTTGCGGATGCCACACACGGGAACGGAAGCCTTTTCCAGGCTCACGTCGAATGCGATATTTGCGGAAATAATGGTCTTGTTCCAGGTATCGGGACCATCTACGTCAGCAGAGGGGTCTGCTTCCGCATAACCCAGCTCCTGTGCCTGCTTCAATGCAACTGCATAATCAAGACCCTTGGTGGTCATGTTATCCAGAATGTAGTTGCAGGTACCGTTCATGATGCCGCCGACCTTGCTCAGCGCATCTACGCGCTTGACGCGTTCCAGTTCACTCAGCCAGCCGATGCCGCCGCCGACAGCAGCGGTGCAGCGGAACTTCACGCCTGTCTGTTCCACCAGAGGCAGCAGCTCATCATAGAAGTGGTTGACCAATGCCTTATTTGCGGTAACCACATTCTTGCCTGCCAGAATGGCTGCCTTTACATAATCCCATGCGGGATAGTGGCCGCCCATGACTTCCACGACGGTGTCGATGGAATCGTCATTCAGTATATCATTAAAATCATGTGTTACCTGAGCATCGGGCAATGTCAGTTCTCTGCGGCACAGCACGCTGACAACTTCCAATTCGGGATGTGTAGCCGCGATATCATAAACACCCTTACCAACGGTACCAAAACCCAACAAACCGATTCTCATACAATCATCTCCAATTCTTTCGTGTCAA
>JAFQPT010000007.1 GCA_017411665.1 Oscillospiraceae bacterium
ATCCCTCTTACCATATAATATATGTAAGAACAACCTACGGAGGAATTCCCATGGCAAACATCAACCACATCTTAGCATACTTCCCTCTGTCCGATGCCCACAAGCAGATCATCAAAGCGCTGCTCCCCGATGTCATCATCAACGAAGTTCGATGGCCAAATCTCACACAGGCAGACGTAGATGCTGCTGACGTTGTTTTCGGCAACGTCCCCGCAGAGATGCTGGACGCCGCTCCCAATCTGAAATGGGTCCACCTGTCCAGTGCAGGCACTGACGGATATATGCATCTTTTGGACAGAGGCATCGTACTCACCAACGCCACGGGTGCATACAACGACTCCATCGCAGAATTCATGCTGGCCTTCACAAGCGCACTTTGTATCGGCATGCAAGGTTACGTCCGCAACCAGCAGGAGCATGTCTGGAAGCGTTTGGGCTGGGCGAAGACCATTCTGGGCTCCACTGTCGTAGTTCTGGGCTGCGGCAATATCGGCACCGCCTACGCGCAGCGTATGCACGCACTGGGAGCCTACATCATCGGCGTGCGCCGCAACGCAGCAAAGTGCCCCGAGGGTGTGGATGAAATGGTGACCATGGAGCAGGCAGACGAGGTACTGCCCCGTGCAGATATTGTGGCAATGATCATGCCCAACACGCCCGAAACCGTAGGCTTTATGGACGCCCGCCGCATCGGACTGATGAAGGACGGCGCACTGCTTATAAACTGCGGACGCGGCAATGCCGTCGATCCCGACGCACTGTACGACGCGCTGGTCAGCGGCAAGCTGGACGGTGCAGCTATGGACGTGGCCTACACCGAACCGCTGCCCGCCGACGATAAGCTGTGGGATGCTCCCAACCTGCTCATCACCCCTCATGTGGCAGGCGGCTGGCGTCCCGGCGGTGACAGCTCCCCCCACATGGCACAGACTGTGGTACAGGTATTTCTGAAGAACCTCAGTGCCTATGTAAAGGACGAAGCAATGCCCAATGCAGTGGATCCTGTGACAGGATACACCAAAAAGCAAGGATAATCCGTAAATTCAGCGTAAAATCCTATAAATACCCTTGCAATACATACAGTCAATGATATAATATTGGTTTGATAATACAAGATTATAACGGGGAACACCCCGAACAATATTAGGAGGAATCCAGAAATGACATACGAGATCGATATAGCAGGCTTGACCCGTGAGCTGCCTCTGTGCCCCCTGAACGACGAACTGGCAATCGGCGCATTCGTTATGTTCGGCGATGTTGAACTGACCGTTCACTGCGCAGCAGAACTGCTGAAAATCGCTCCCGAATATGATTACATCATCGCCCCCGAAGCAAAGGCCATCCCTCTGGCATACGAAATGGCACGTCAGTCCGGCGAAAACCGTTACTTCGTAGCACGCAAGAAGGCAAAGGCATACATGCAGGGTGTATTTGAAGTGGAAGTACAGTCCATTACCACCGCAGGTACCCAGACTCTGGTCATCGACCAGGCTGACGCAGACGCAATCCGCGGCAAGCGCGTCATCATTGTAGACGACGTTATTTCCACCGGTGAATCCCTGCGTGCAATGGAAGTTCTGTGCGCAAAGGCAGGCGCAGATGTTGTCGCTAAGATGGCAGTCTTGGCAGAAGGCGACGCAGCAAAGCGCGAAGACATCACCGTACTGGCTCCCCTGCCCCTGTTCACCGCAGACGGTACCCCCATCGATGCCTAAGATTCCCGACCGTGAAGCCTATATGGCGCAGGCGCTTGTGCTGGCAGAGGAAGCCGCAGCGGCAGGCGAGGTTCCCGTAGGCTGTATCATTACCGACCGCGACGGCAAGGTCATCGGTACAGGCAGAAATCGCCGTGAAGAGGATACAGACGCCTGTGCCCACGCGGAAATTCTGGCGATTCGAGAAGCCTGCAGGCAAATGGGCGACTGGCGGCTGGAGGGTTGTGCCCTGTACGTCACACTGGAGCCCTGCCCCATGTGTGCAGGTGCCATCATCAATTCCCGCATCCCCACCATCGTGTACGGAGCAAAGGAAGAACAGTTCGGCTCCTGCGGCAGTGTACTGAATTTGTTTGAAGAACGCTATCCCCATAAGCCCGCCATCTACGGCGGTGTCAAAAAGGACGAGTGCGCGGAAATCCTCCGCAGCTTCTTCAAAAAAGTCCGCGAAAAATAAATCCAAAACGGCATGACAGCTTGTCATGCCGTTTTTTCTTTTTTCCAAAACAATCGCACATTTTGTGCGTCTGAATCGTTATACCCAATGAAAGGAGGGATTGTGTGATGCTTGACATGGAACAACAGTATGATAACATCTACCGCTATTGTTATTTTAAACTCCGTCACGCCCAAACAGCCGAAGACATCACACAGGAAACCTTCCTGCGATATTGGGATCGTTATCACCCCATGCCGAACGCACTGGCAATCCGATATCTGTACATCATTGCAAAAAATCTCTGTATTGATGAGTATCGCAGACAAAACTCGGTGCCAT
>JAFQPT010000105.1 GCA_017411665.1 Oscillospiraceae bacterium
CAGCTTCTGCATTTGGGCAACAATGCTCCAACCACCGCCGTACGTGAAGCATCCAATTTTGAAGAAGTCAAAAAACAATCGCAGAATAATCTTATTTTTATTCATGAATCAATTTCCTCTTATAAAGAATAGCTCATTCGGCAATATGCCGGATGAGCTATTTCGTTGAAATACGCGGAGATTATGATTTACAGGCTTCTTGCAATTTCATATGCCTGTGCGGATGCCTTCTGAATGGTGGTAGGCTGACCGTCCTTGGTGCAGTCACCGACCTGATATACGATCTTACCACAGCCAAGCAGATCATTAAACATAGTGGGACGTGCCTTCATACCGGTTGCAATGACAACAGTATCAGCAGCTACTTCAGTCTTGCTGCCACATTCGCTTTCAACGACTACACCGTTTTCATTGATTTCAACAACAGTACTCTTGCCAATGACTTCCGCACCCTTGTATGCCAGCAGTTCGTTCAGCATCTGACGAACATCATCGGTAATGACTTTGTCTGCGGCAACCTTGTCGTGCTTGTCAACAACTGTAACATCCTTGCCCTTACCGGTAAGCTGGTATGCGATTTCGCCACCCAGACAGCCACCGCCGACAACAACGACCTTCTGACCAACAGTTGCCTTATCAAACATTACATCCTGTGCATAAACTACATTTTTACCGTCGATACCGGGGATGGAAGGTACAGCAGCTTCAGAACCGAGGGCGATAATAACAACTTCTGCATTCAGATCTTTGATGCAGTCAGCACACATATCTGCATTCAGATGGATATCAACGCCCAGCTCCTTCAGTTCCTTTTGGTACCATGCGTTCAGCTTCTTAACGCCCTGCTTGAAGGGCTGCTCACCGATTGCGATGAGGTGACCACCCAGTGCGTCGCTCTTTTCGTACAGCGCAACCTGATGACCTGCAGTTGCTGCGGTGTGAGCGGCTACCATACCTGCGATACCGCCGCCGATGACTGCAACCTTCTTAGGTCTTGTGGTCATGTGAACGCCAAACTTGGTCTGCTGCAGAGCTGCAGGGTTAGCGGAGCAGAAGGGATTGCTTACAGTCAAATTGGTGTATTCGCAGTTTGCGCACTGAATGCAAGGACGAATATCTTCTTCACGGCCGGCTGCAACCTTTGCTGCAAAGGCAGGATCCAGCATGGAGGAGCGGCACAGAGTCATACCGTCGATGCTGCCGTCTGCGATTGCCTGTTCGCACATTTCGGGATCGTCCATCATGCCGACGCAGAAGACGGGAACATTTACTGCTTCCTTAACGCGCTTTGCAAGGTGAATGTTATAGCCCTTAGGCATGTAGTAAGGATTGGTGCAGTAATAGTGAGATTCGTAAGTACCGGAGTTCAGATCGAACATATCGATGCCATAAGATTCCAGCAGCTTGCACATTTCTACGGTTTCATCAATGTCGCGGCCAAATTCGTTGCTGCCGTCGATGGTTGCTTCGGTAAAGCTCTTCATATAGGTCTTAGCACCCATACGAATTGCAACAGGGAAGTCTTTGCCGCAGGCCGCTTTAATGCCTTCGATGTCCTTCTTGTAAATCAGCAGACGGTTTTCCAGATTGCCGCCGTATTCATCAGTACGCTTGTTGGTGCATTCCATTTCAAACTGATCCAGTAGATAACCGAAATGTGCATGGATTTCAACACCGTCAAAACCGTTGTCCTTGGCGTACTTAGCCAGTCTTGCATGACCATCCAGCAAAGTTTCGATTTCTTCCTTAGTCAGAACAGGAGTGGTCTTGCTGGGATCCTTTAGAGAGGGAAGTGCAGAGCAGGAATTACCGTTTCTCATTCGACCGGGACCAAAGCCCATCTGCAGGAAAATCTTTGCACCATATTCGTGGGCACGTCTGGTCAGCTCTCTGGTGCTGTCACCGGTGATTTTGGGATACTGGATCAGACTGGGACGATCACCTTTGGGATCCCAGCCGTCTACGGACTGGTCACCGTAGTTAGAACCGGTGATGATCAGACCGAAGCCGCCGCGTGCGCGGGAAACTTCAAAGTCAATGCCGTTCTGAGACCATTCGCCCCAAAAGCCGTTGATGAAGAAACGGCTGGATACAGAGCCGGCGGCATAACGGTTTTTAATGGTAACATTGCCGATCTTAATCGGACTCATGGAAAGAGGGTATTTTGTACTCATATTTATCGCTTCCTGTTTTTACAGTGTGGTTAACATTTCATCCAGTTTTCTGGATTTATTGTGATTCGGACTTTCCGGACAATCGTCAGCAGGATATCCAACCAGCAACAATGCGGCAGGAACCAGATTGTCCGGTAAATCAAACGTTTGTTTTACCAAAGCAGGGTCAAAATATTCTACCCAAGTTGACCCAAGCTTATCCATGGTAGCCTGCATCATCATGTGGGTGGTTACGATGCTGGCATCAAACCACCCACCATCAAAGTTGTCAAATGGACGAACCCACTCCAGCTCGGTGTCAAAGCAGACTAAAAATACGATCGGAGCACCGTATATGCAAGGGGAACATTGATTAATTTTATCCAATGCCTGCTGTGACCGGAGCAGAAATACCTTTTGTGGCTGTTTGTTCTTTGCTGTGGGGGCCAAACGCATGGCCTCAAGGATATTATCTATTTTTTCTTGTTCGACAGGTTTTTCCGGATTATATTTCCTGATCGTTTGTCTGCGTTTTACAAGATCCAAGAAAGACATAGTGCGCCCTGCTTCCTTTAAGGTACCAACAGTTCAGTCAGTTCGGACATGTCTTCAACTTCTTCCAGATGCTTGCACAGATAAACGATCTTTTCTAGCTTTTCCTGAGGCATTTCGTTTACACAGTAGGGAGCACACTTGTAGAACTTTTCTTCGAACTTATCCCAAGTCATGGGGTTTGCCATGCAGCCGAGAACAGCAGTTTCGGTCATAGAGTACTGAGTGCCGTCCTTGAGGGTAATTTCGGTGGTATAACCGTCGAAAATGGGGATGTTGGGGTCATCACTGATATCAACACGAACCTTCTGCATGAGTTCACGCTTTTCGGGGTTCTTAAATTCGGATTCATCAAATGCGTCCAGGAAGACTTCGCCGTGGATTGCTGCATGAGAGATTGCGTAGGGAATGGAGAACATTGCTTCGCCAACGGTTTCGGGATTCCAACGGCTGGGCTGGATGCAAGGATCGGCGTTGGGAGCAACGATGCAGTGAATATCTGCGATATCGTGATAATCAATATTGTGCTGTTCACGGAGCTTGATCATTGCGGACACAACGCTGTGAGTGAACTTGCAGGATGCATAAGGCTTAACCAGCAGACCATCACTCCAGTGCCAGTAGGTGCCCAGTTCCTTGGTCAGCAGTTCGGGCTCAATATCATCCCATACGATATAGCGGAAGATACCGCAATCACCGAAGTAGATGCCGTGAGGAGCGGTCAGACCATCCATTGCCAGAACGGCTGCCTTGATTGCGTCGGAGCCGAAGAAGCCGTGTTCGATACGCTGAGAGTCAACACCTTCAAATACCTTCTGTTCTTCACCGATGCTGTTTGCGCAGAAAGCGAAGCCAGCGGCATTCCAGATCTGTTCCTTATCACCGCCAAACATCTTTGCCAGACCGACTGCTGCACCGATAGAGCCGCATTCGCCGGGCAGACCCATAGGATGATACTGGAAGCGGCATGCGGAGTGCTGTCTGGTAGACCATTCTGCGCCCAGAATATATGCGGTCAGAAATTCCTTGCCGGAAATCTTTTTGTCTGCGACGCTGATACCGGTCAGCATTGCGGGGATCATAAATTCAGAGATATGTCCGCCGGTGTCGTGAACGTCACCGAAGTCCAGTGCGCGTGCCATAGTACCATTGACCATAGCTGCGATGACAGAAGGAGCCTGATAATCATAGAAGAATACCTTGCTTTCACCCATGCCTTTCCAGCGTTCCATGGACTTGGCGACTGCAGGAACACAGCGTGCGGAGGAACCACCCATCATAACTGCGATGGTATCAAGGACACCCTGCTTTGCGCGGTCGATTTCCTTTGCAGGGATGTCTTCGTAATTTGTATTTGCAGCCAATTCGGCCAGCTTTCCGGCAGGATCTTCTGCAGGAGTCATTCGGGGATAGCCCTTCCAGTCCTTTTCGGGATCAGTGATGTACCAGTATTCGGTTCTTTTTTCAGTAGCCATATTAAATACCTCATAATTCAATTTGTTTCTTGGTGGGTTTTGCAGAGCGGATTATATTTTGATCCGTTCTGATTTGATCCGTTCTGATTTTGTTATGTATAATTAGGGTGTGGTGAAAACCACAGGCGCTCCCTTTGCTTAATTGGATTCTAACATACAAGGTTATGCGCGTCCAAAGGCTGGTTAAATAACTATCAATACACGGGTGACACTTTTTTTTATTACAAATTCGCTGTGATGATTCGTACAAATTACATTAGAAATAAAAAGAAATAAAAGCATCCCCCGAATGGATAGCAAATCGGAGGATGAACAGGGAAAATTTGAAAAGGAGGAAGCAGGGGAAAAATAATAGATGTTTTAGAGATTGATTTTCATTCTGATTCGGGTTATTTTTTTGAATGGAGCGAGATTGTTGGAAACTTGACGGAAGCGGAAAAAACGGGCTAAATAAAATCAGCAACAGGCACTGCACTTCGGTGCAGTTAAAAAATTACTGAAAAGGAGAATACAAAATGAAAGAACATCCAGTAATGCCCGGTATTCAGGTTAAGAGTGAAGAATTCCCCGCTGTGATTCCCAATCTGGACAGAATTCCTCTGTGCAAGTTTGACGAAGACCCCGCAGGCAAGCTCGTTGACTTCTGTGTTAACACCAACTACGAAGATATTCCCGAAGATCTGAGAGAAAGAGCAAAGCAGGCCTTCCTTGATGTTATCGGCGTAATTATCGGTGGTACCGGTCGTCCCCCTGCAGTAGCAACTGCTGAATATGCAAAGAGATGGCAGAGCGAAGACGGCGATGGTCGTGTTATCGTTTACGGCTACAAGTGCCCTTCTCCCATTGCTGCAGTAGCAAACGGCACATTTGCAAGATGTCTGGACTACGGTGACTGTGGTATTGTTGGCGGCCACCTGTCCGAACATATGGTTCCCACTCTGCTCAGCGCAACCAATATTAACGACAAGCCCATTTCCGGTAAGGAACTGATCGCTGCTTACAATGTCGGCGCAGAATGGGGCAATCGTCATCATGGCGCATATAACTTCCATTATCATACTACCGTTATGCCTGCTGACATGGGCTGGGTACAGTCTATTGTTGCTCTGGCAAAGCTGGCAGGGCTGAATAAGGAACAGTTCTGGAATGCAGTTGGTCTGCAGTTTACTGCAACCAGCTTGAGCACCAACCAGAAGAACAACGAAGGCACTGATGGCTCCCGTATCTCTCACGGCTTCATCTCCAGCAATGGCATTACCTCCGTTCTGATGGCTCGTGCAGGTATGACCGGTGTTCACTCCATGTACAATGGTGAAGCAGGCGTTCTGCGTATGGTTCAGTGGGATGACCTGTATCCCGAATATCTGACCAATGGTCTGGACGAAAATGATGGCTTTATTAAGTGGACCTGGAATGAAGGCAACAAGCTGACCATCAAGCCTTATGCAGCTTGCAAGTTCACTCACTCCTGCATCTACTGCGCAGCTCGTATCAGAGAACTGTACAACCCCGATCTGAGCAAGATCAAGAACATTCACTGCATCGTTTCTACCAGTGCAGGTCCTGTAACTCAGCCCACCAGATGGAATCCTGTAACCGACGGCGACGCAATGTTCAGCCTGCCTTACGCAGTTTGCCACTCCCTGATGTTTGGCGACGTTCAGCTGGGTGACTTTACTCAGGACAAGATTCAGGATCCCGAAAAGAGAGCTCTGATGCAGAAGGTTACCATCGAAATCGATCCCAACCGTCCCATTTTCGACGGCTTCACCGTTGTGATCACCATGGAAGATGGCACTGTTTACGAATACACCGATGATGGCCTGCCCGGCAGCGAAAGAAACCCCATGACTTGGGATCAGATTGAAAACAAGTTCTGGAAGTGCGTAGAATTCGCAGCAAAGCCTATCCCTGAAGAAAAGCTGAAGAAGCTGATCGAACTGTGCAAGCATCTGGAAGAAGTTGAAGATATCAACGAAATTCTGGACAATATGATTGCGTAAGTGAATTTTCACATAGCGTATACACTCACCTATCTAAAGCAAAAACAAGCTCCTTCGGGAGCTTGTTTTTGCTTTTTTATTTGATTTCATACATCCAGTCAATTCCACGATTCTTGAAGTCAATTTGCATGAGTTTTAAAAAGTTATTTAAAGAAGTGTTCGGTTGTATGCCTTTTTTAAATATAAGAAAAATCTCACGGCTGGGACAATCAAAGTCTAGGGGCTTGGAAATGATACCGCCTTGACGGCGGGAAATAAAAATTTCTGCAGTAGATGCAGGAACGACAGTCCATAGATGACTGCTGTCAACCAAGGATTCAAGTGCGTTTGTATCCTCCTGCACAACCCATTTTGGATCGGCACCGAAATGACGCTGCTGCCAGTCGGCAACATTGGAAGGGGACAGCCACCACATAATCTCGGTTGTGTTTGAAAGATGCTCACGAGTGATGATCTCTTTGTCTGCGTGCTCAAAATTTCTTCCGCAGATGAAAACCATGTTCTCGCGGCAAAGGGGGACGGTGTTGATGGCTTTGTCGGGATGAGCGGTTGCAACAAATCCGGCATCCATTTCCCCGGATTTTACATAACCATAGGCGTCTTTTGAGTGCCTCAGAAGCAGATATAGAGGGATTTCCGGATAATTTCGTTGGAATTCCTTGTAAACATTATTGAAAAGAGTGTTGTGATTGTGGCCCATAACAACGCTCAACGAACTGTCTGTGTTGTCACGCAATGCATCTGCAGCTTCTTGCCAAATGTCGAGCAATTTGACAGCATAGGGGAGAAGTGTTGTGCCTGCTTTTGTAAGTTCAACTTTTTTAACACCTTTTGCACGAATGAAAAGTTCGACGCCAAATTCCTCTTCCAGGCGGCTGATTCGCCAGGAAAGAGTGGAATGGCTGATATAAAGCTTCTCTGCGGCCTTACTGATTGTGCCGTATTGAACAACAGCCAGAAAGGCTTCAATGTCAACTTGAGTCATTTAATTAAGCTCCTTTGCAGTTTTTTTTTTTTGATAGTATAACACAGAAAAACTCAAA
>JAFQPT010000106.1 GCA_017411665.1 Oscillospiraceae bacterium
CCTCTGCGGTCACATCTGCCTTGGGGGTGTGGGTGTCCAGAGGATTGTATTCGTAGAAGGCAGAGTGGGCCAGCCCCACTGCCATGTTGTCGAAGTCTTCCAGCGCAAACAGCAGGCTGCCCAGAGAAGCATTTCGGACGCGGTTGAAGCGGGTCTCGTCCAGACCGTTGCGGCGAACCTCATCTGCAGCTGCCAGCACTGCTTCCAGTACCGCTTCGGGATTGTTGCTCTGACCGTTCAGGAAAATGCTTGCACTGTCTGCGGCAAAGTCGAAGTCCACATCAAAGTCGGTGGACAGGATGTTCTTGGAGTAGAGGGTGCTGAAGAAGCGGGAGGAGCGGCCAAACAGGCTGCTCAGTGCCAGACCGCCCACGTGGCGCTGGTGCAGATTTGCAAAGCCGCGCAGCTCGGGACGTACCTTGGCGCCCAGCATGAACTGAGGCGCGGATACCTCCATCACGGTCTCGGTGTACTGCTTTACGGGGAGCATGGGCTCTTCTGCGCCGTAGTCCACCACGGGCTTGGGTGCTTTTTCGGAGGGCAGATTTTTCAGTGCGGTGTCGATGACCATCTGCGGGTCTACATTGCCCACCACACTCAGTACCATGTTGGAGGGGGTGTAGAAGGCCTTGTGGCAGTTGAACAGGTCCTGTACGGTAATCTGAGAGATGGACTCTACAGTCCCTGCCACAGAGGTGCGGACGGGAGAGTTTTGGTACAGGATTTCCATCAGACGGATGTAAATCTGAAAATCGGGACTGTCATCATACATACCGATTTCCTGTCCGATGATGCCGCGCTCCTTTTCCACAGATTCTTCCGTGAAGTAGGGGGTGGATACGAAGTGCAAAAGCAGCTCCAGATTATCCTTGAAGCGCTTGGTGGATTCAAAATAATAGGCTGTGATGTCCGAGGAGGTGAAGGCATTGGGGGAAGCACCGTTTGCCGCCAGCAGGTTCAGTGCATTGTTGCCGTCGGGCATGTCGAACATCTTGTGTTCCAGATAGTGTGCAATGCCTGCGGGAGTTTCAATCCATTCACCGCCCAGAGAGAAGCGGCGGTCGGCCCCGCCGTAGTCCGTGGCGAACACCGCAAAGCTGCGGTTGAAATCGGGCTTGGGCATCACGCGGACAATCAGACCGTTGGGAAGGGTCTCGGTATACAGAGTCTCACGGACACTGGGGTAATACAGTTTCTGCATGCCTTATTCCTCCTCTTCCTCGTAGTCTTCGTCGCTGCCCTTGAGGAAATACACCGCATCCAGTACGATGCCGCTTGCGGCATAAATGACGTCCTCGCGGGTGACGTCTTCCACCAGTGCGCTCAGCTCCATGGGGTCGTATTCCTCGCCGCGCAGATTTCTGGGCAGCCAGTAGTGCTCCAGATCGCGCTCGGAGTCCATATAGGTGCGCAGCTCTGCTGCCACCGCCTGACGGGCATAGTCCAGGTCGTCGTCGGTGAAGTCACCGGTTTTCACAGCCTCCAGCTGTGCAAGAATTTCGTTGTATGCCTCGTCGTACTTGTCAAAGTCGATGCCGGAGTATACCAGCATAATGCCTTTGTTCACATCCACCATAGAGGATGCATAGTAGCACAGGCTCAGCTTTTCGCGGACGTTCATAAACAGCTTGCCGGTGACGCTGCCGCCGTACAGCGCATTCATCACGTATAGCGCTGCGTAGTCGGGGGCGTCCATGATTTCGCCCAGACGGAAGCCCAGAGACAGCTTGCCCTGTGTGACGGCCAGCTCATCCTCAAAGTAGCGGGGTTTGGGCTCTACACTGTTCATGCGGATGTCGGTGCCGATTTCGTAGTCCAGCTCGCCGCGGGGCAGGTCCTTGAGCATGGTGCGCAGCTTGCTGCGGACAGTCTTATAGCTGCAGCTGCCCACGTAGAATACTTCCACGGGGGAGCTTTCCAGCAGGTGGTAGTACTGCTGCGTCAGCGCATCGGCGGTGATGCTTTCGGTGGATTCCTCATCGCCCAGACGGGAAATGGAGAAGTCTTCAAAGGAGCACATGCATTCGATGATGCGCTGGATGGCATAGCTGCGTTTGTCGTTGATGCGGCTGCGCAGTCTGTCCAGCTGTTTTTCCTTTTCGCTTTCCACGTATTCTTCCAGGAAGCAGCCCTTCTTCATGGCAGGCTGCAGCAGTACTTCGCCCATGAGAGCCAGTACATCGTCAAACAGGTTTTTGTTGGGTACGAGGCTGCCGTCCACGAAGTCCGCAATCAGACCGATGGTCTGGATTTCGCCGATTTTACGGACAGTGGGAGAGATGCCTGCACCGTACAGGTCGTCCAGTCGTCCTGCAAAGCTCTCCAAATCGGGGTAGCTCTTGCAGCCGCGGCGCAGCACCATGGGAATCAGCGCATTGAGAGATGCGGTTTCTCTCTGCAGCTGAGTAATCATATTGATGGAAACACAGCCGGATTTGAACTTGTCGGTGGTGATGCAGGTCAGCCAAACGCCCGGCATAATTTCGTTGCGATTGAATGTCATGGGGGATTTTTCCTCACTCTTTCCGATTGGCCGATTTTGCCAATCTCATCGTTTTCCACATTATACCATAGGGGATAAGGGAATGGTATGAATTATTTTTAAATAGTATGGCGAAAAAGAAGGAAGGTCATACAAATACCGAAAAAAGGATTGTCATTCCGAGCGTAGTCGAGGAATCCCCTCGTCAATCCTCGTATTGAATGGGGGATACACTCGACTTCATTCGCTGCGCTCATTTCGCTCGGTATGACATAGGAGCGTAGGGACAGCCCTTGCGGCTGTCCGCGGTCTGTCATCCTGAGGAGCGTATGCGACGAAGGATCTCAAAAGGAGCGGACGGTGTGAAGAGCGATCGTATGTTTGAGATCCTTCACTCCACATTCGTTCCGTTCAGGATGACAGGGGCGGTGGTGGAAAAACTTCCTTTGTCACTTTTGTCAGAAAGGGTTTGTTCCAAACTGTAAATTTTGTGTAAGAATCAACGGGTGGTGTGAATGAAAAACACTTGACACCGAGGGCGGAAAGGAGTATAATGAGCAAGCTGTAAAGGGAAAATGTTTTACAGTGGAGGTGAGTGCTGATGACAGAAGAAACCCTGTATCGAACCATGCTGTTCGATTTTTACGGTGAACTGCTCACGGCCAAGCAGAAGGAATACTTCGACCTGCACTATAATGCAGACTACTCTCTGGGAGAAATCGCAGAGATGACAGGGATTTCCCGACAGGGCGTTTGGGATATCATCAAGCGCGCGGAGGAAACGCTGAGAAAGACCGAGGAAAAAACCGGTCTGATCAGAAGATTCCGCGAAAATCAGACGGCTGTGGCGGAGATGGAAGTGACCATCGAAGCACTTAAGCAGCTGACTGACGGTAAGGCGAAGGCATTGGCGGAAGAACTTTCCGTAAGCCTCAAGAAGCTGAAAGGATAATCAACATGGCATTTGAAAGTTTATCGGAAAAACTTTCATCCGCGTTTAAAAAGCTCACCGGCAAAGGCCGTCTGAAGGAAGCGGATGTAAAGGAAGCCATGCGTGAGGTCAAGCTCGCTCTTCTGGAAGCTGACGTAAACTTCAAGGTCGTAAAAGACTTTGTCAAGAAGGTCACTGAGCGTGCGGTGGGTACAGATATTCTCGAAAGTCTGAATCCCGGTCAGATGGTCATTAAGATCGTTAATGAAGAACTGATCGCTCTCATGGGCTCCGAAACTCCCAAATTGAATATCTCTTCCAAATCTCCCAGCATTGTGATGCTGGTGGGCCTGCAGGGTGCAGGTAAGACCACCAACGGCGCAAAGCTGGCAGGCTACATGAAGCGTCACGGTAAAAATCCCGTGCTGGTCGCTTGCGACGTATATCGTCCCGCAGCGATTAAGCAGCTGGAAACTGTCGGTAAGCAGCTGGGGATTCCTGTGTTCCAGGAAGGCCAGGGCGACCCCGTAGAAATCGCGAAGCACGGCATTGAGTATGCCAAGAAGCGCGGCTACGACATGGTATTCCTTGATACCGCAGGTCGTCTGCACATCGACGAAACCCTGATGAACGAACTGGTTGCCATCCGCGACACAGTCGAGCCTGCGGAAATCCTGCTGGTTGTTGACGCAATGACCGGTCAGGACGCGGTCAACGCGGCTTCCGCATTCGACAATGCACTGGGTGTAACGGGCGTGCTGCTCAGCAAGCTGGACGGCGACGCACGAGGCGGTGCGGCTCTGTCCATCAGAGCGGTTACCGGTAAGCCCATCAAGTTCGCAGGTGTGGGCGAAAAGCTGGACCAGATCGAGCCCTTCTATCCCGAGCGTATGGCAAGCCGTATTCTGGGTATGGGCGACGTGCTCAGCTTCATTGAACGTGCCGAACAGGCC
>JAFQPT010000107.1 GCA_017411665.1 Oscillospiraceae bacterium
AATTTGCTCAGTCCCAGATGTGCGCCGTGTGCCTCATCCACCAGCAGAATGGCATTGTGGCTGTGGACAATTTTACTGATGGTGGAAATATCGGAGCGCAGCCCTTCATAAGTGGGAGAAGTCAGCACCACAAGACGGGTATCGGGATTTGCCTGCAGTGCGGCTTCCACCTGTGCGGGGGTGATGCGGTCGGCAAAGGAGTGGTTGGGAAACAGGGGAGGCTGAATGTATGCGGTTTTCAAACGGCACAGCATACAGGCATTGTATACGGATTTATGGCAGTTGCGGGCAATGAGTACCTTATCGCCTGCTTGCGTGGCTGCGTCAATGGCTGCCAGCAGACCTGCGGTGCTGCCTCCGATGAGCCACCATGCACGCTTGCTGCCCCACAGTGCGGCAGCATCCTTCATGCGCTCCGCAAGTGCACCCTCGGGATCGTGGAGATTGGAGAATCCGGGAATTTCGGTGATGTCCAAATCGGCCCCCAGAGTGTCCAGATAGGGGGCAAGAGCGATATTTCGTTTATGTCCCGGCATGTGCATGGCGAGCGCATCGGAACGGGAGTAGGTTTTTAACAGTTCAAGCAGAGTCACAGAGATTTCTCCTTAGTTGAGAGATGAAACAGAGCTGCGGCAACAGTTTGCCACAGGATAAGCCAATGGGGATGGGTCACCAACTGCATACCCAAGCTCCAGGGGAAGGGCAGTGTGTTTAGCATGGTACAGTTGAGAGAGGCGTACAGTCCGCACAGCAGCATGATTACGGAAATTAGCTGCAGGCTATGGGGCAGTGAAGGCAAGCGAAGCCGCTCCTGCAGCAGACCCAACATTCCGCTGAGTACAGAGGCTGCAAACAGGGGAAAACCGAAGAAACGTCGAGCCTCCCAGAGAATCATTACCGTTTTGTTGTTGATGGGGCCGAAAGCTTCATAGCGAGTGACAGCATTGTGGAGAGGTGTTGTCAAAAGTATGAACAGTCCCCAGAACAGGGTAAACAGCAGCCAGAATTTAGAGATGGTGGGGTAGCTTGGCGGCATGGAAGCGGCCGCTGTGGGACAGTCCAGCAGGGCATCGGGGGTGGTGTCCAGTTCGTTGGCCAGCTTTTGCAGCATGAGCGCATCGGGCACAGAGCTGCCGTTTTCCCATTTGCTGACAGTTTGGCGCACCACATGGAGACGTTCTGCCAGCTGTGACTGGGTTATGCCTTTTTCAAGACGCAGATGTTTGATATTTTCCGATAGCATGGCGAAGCCTCCTTTCCGCTTCTATTGTACGCAAAAGCATCCATTTGCGCAAGCAACGGTTGTTAACATGGGAGATTGTTTGTTGAAAAAAGATTGTAAACGGGAAATTGACTTGCATTAGCAGATATTGGGTGATAAAATATTGTTATAATCACTCGGGCTATGCCCGTAAATTGTTTGGAGGAGATTACCCATGTTTGAAAATCTGGTTGAAATTCTGAAGCAGAATCCCCGTAAGATCGTTTACACCGAAGGTTCTGACGCTCGTATTCTGGAATCTGCTGCTCGCCTGAAGGCTGACGGTTTCCTGACTCCCGTTCTGGTTGGCAACGTTGAAGAAGTTAAGGCTGCTGCTGCAAAGGGCGGCTTCGATATCGAAGGTCTGGAAATTCTCGATCCCATGACTTACGAAGGCATGGACGAAATGGTAGAACTGATGGTCGCTCTGCGTAAGGGCAAGATGAGCGCAGAAGACTGCCGCAAGAACCTGCAGAAGGGCAACTATTTCGGCACTATGCTGGTTAAGATGGGTAAGGCTGACTGCCTGCTGGGCGGCGCTACCTACTCCACCGCTGACACCGTACGTCCCGCTCTGCAGCTGATCAAGACCAAGCCCGGCAGCACTCTGGTTTCCTCTTGCTTTATCATGGTTCGCGGCGATGAAAAGCTGGCAATGGGCGACTGCGCTATCAACATTTCCTACGAAGACAAGAAGGACAAGGAAGGCAACGTCACTCAGACCGGCGCTGAACAGCTGGCAGAAGTTGCAATCGAAACTGAAGCTACCGCACGTGCATTCGGCATCGAACCCAAGGTTGCTATGCTGAGCTACTCCACCAAGGGCTCCGGCAAGGGCGCACAGGTTGACCTGGTTCGCAATGCTACCGAAATCGTAAAGGCTAAGTACCCCGAAATGCTCATCGACGGCGAAATGCAGTTCGACGCAGCTGTTTCTCCCGAAGTCGGTCAGCTGAAGTTCCCCGGCTCTCCCGTAGCAGGCTATGCTAACACCTTCATCTTCCCCGAAATCCAGTCCGGCAACATCGGCTACAAGATCGCTGCTCGTCTGGGCGGTTTCGCAGCATACGGCCCCATCCTGCAGGGTCTGAATGCTCCCATCAATGACCTGTCCCGCGGCTGCAACGCAGAAGAAGTTTACCAGATGTCCATCATCACTGCAGGTCTGGCATAATTCCGATTTTACTATCAATAAGGCGCACCGAAAGGAGCGCCTTTTCAACTATTGAATTCACGACCTAAATGAAATAAAATAAAACCAGAACACATTGTCGGTTAGGGGGTATTGGTATGAAGCTGTATTCCATCGGTCAGGTTTCTGCAATGATTGATGTGCCGATTCGGACCATTCGATATTATGAACGAATTGGCCTTTGTACCCCTGCGCAAATTGATGAAGCAAGCGGGTATCGCTATTATTCCATTGACGATATCTTCCGTCTGGATTTGATTCGCTGTCTGGGCAGACAGCTTGGGATGCCGCTGAAGACCATTGAGGAATATTTACATGAAAGCGGCAATCCCGATACCATGAAAAAGTATCTGCGGGAGCAGGCAGAAGAATTGGATGCGCAGATTTTACAGCTGGAACAGAGAAAACGGTTTTTGCTGACAAAGCTGGATGCCATTATCCTGCGTGAGGATACACTGCCTCTGCAGCCAGTGCTTCATCACAGACCCAAACGACAGATTTATGTGTGCAGTGGAGAAGTAGAGACCTTGGAAGAGGCGATGTTGTTTGCCCGCAAAATCGCTGCGCAGTACGGAGAGGGGCATGAGCGGTCGCTGTATGTCCTGATGGAGAAGCTGGAAGGCAGCTTTACGGAAAACACCACCAAAATTACCGTCGGAATTGACGGACAGCCGAAAAAAGCAGGTCTTACGCCTGTGGTGTTGGAAGAAGGGGATTATCTGTGTATTTCCTACAGAAATGAACCGGGTCACCGACAGCAGGCTGTGGCAAATCTCAATGCATATCTGGAGTCTCATGGTTTACGGCAGGCAGGCCCCATCATTAACGGCGGCTCTTTGCTGGATATGTCCTCTGCATTCAGTAAGGATTACTGCTTCGCTACAGAATTTCTGGTAAAATGATAATAATTTAACAATTTAATCTTGACTCTCCACTTACTGGATACTTTATCCTGTAAGTGGAGAGTTATCGCTTTTTATAGACTACATAAAAAGGAGGAAATGCAATGGCAACAAAACGATTTGACCCGTCCTATGATGTAATCGTTGTAGGTGCGGGATTAGGCGGTTTGACCGCAGCAACCAGATGTGCAAAAGCAGGCAAGAAGGTTCTGCTCTTAGAGTTGCACAATATGACAGGCGGTTATGCAACCAGCTTTGTCAGAGGTCGTTATGAATTCGAAGTCAGTCTGCACGAAGCCTGCGAGTGCGGTGACGGTACCAATGGCACAGGCTACGGCACGGTTCGTAAAATGTTGGAAGATTTGGACGTTGATGTGGACTGGCGTCTGGTTCCCGATGCATATCGCGTCATTTGCCCCGAGCTGGGCATTGACTTTACCATGCCCTTCGGCATTGAAAATGCTATTGCGGCCATCGAAGAACTGGAGCCCGGCAACGGCAAAAAGGTACGCAACTATTTCAAGCTGTTTGAAGAAATCAACGAAGCACTGGAATACATTGGCTCCTGCGGCAAGGCAGGTCCCGAGCCTAAGGTCATGGCAACTAAGTATTCCTCTTTCCTGCGTTCCGCAGCCTACGAAACCGATGAGGTCAATAAGGCCTTCAAGTTCGGCCCCAAGACCGAACAGGTGCTCAATGCTTACTATGGCTATATCAGTCGCCACTTGAGTGAAGCAAGCTTTACCGTTTGGGCACAGATGATTTACATCTACATCCGTGACGGTGCACACGTGGCAAACAAGACCTCTCACGCACTGGCAAACGACATTGAAAAGGCCTTCCGCAAGCACGGCGGTCAGCTGGAGCTGGGTGTGAAGGTAGATAAGATTCTTGTGGAAGATGGCAAATGCGTCGGTGTTGTGACCGCTGACGGCGACGAAATCCGTGCAAGCTATGTGATTTACAACGGCAGCCCCACCGTGGCTCTGGCAGGCATGATTGACAGAGAACAGGTACCCGAAGAAGCACTGAAGGTGACCGCACAGCGTGAGCTGCTGGGTTCTCCTTTCCTGGTATATCTGGGACTGGACGCTCTGCCCGAAGAAATGGGCATCGAAAGCTACGAATACTTCATGGGTCAGGATATGGACACCGAACGTATTTACCGCGAAAGCAACGAATGGGCACCCCATGCAAAGGTTTCCGCAACCTGTATTGACGTTGCGATTCCCGGCATGACAGGTCCTGACCGCTGCCAGCTGAACTTCACCACCATTTACAGCCCCGAAGCAATGCACAAAAACTGTCCCACCAAGTATGAATATCTGGAACAGAACGAAGCCTTTGCAAACTGCCTCATTGATTACTTTGAATCGGCAACCGGTGCACGCATCCGCGACCACATCGAAGAAATCGCAATTGCAACACCCGCAACCTTTACCCGCTATACAAACGCATTCCGCGGCAATATCTACGGCTATCCCTGCACTGCAGTGGACGGTGCGGTTACCCGTATGCTCCGGGCAGAAGAAGAACGCTACATTCCCGGTCTGGACTTTGTCGGCAGCGCAGGTATCCGCGCTCACGGCTATTCCAGCGTAATTACCAACGGCTACGACATCGCAGGTGTGGCCCTTGAAAAATTGGGAGGTGACTAATTATGGCAAAGAAAGCAAAATTCCGCGTCAAAGGGTACTTCAAGGACTTGATGGGCTGGTTTAAGCTCATGAAGCGCCGTGAAGAATGGATTGCAGCCGGCGACCCCTCGACCATTGACCTGTCCGATCACCCCGCGGCTCTGGCAAAGGAACTGCACCCCGGCATCATTGATGTTATCATTACGGATATTAAGGACGAAACTCCCTCCACCAAAACCTTTACGTTTAAAGCTCTGGAAGGCTATAATCTGCCCTTCTTCTATGCAGGTCAGCACATTAGCGTGAAATTCTGCATTGACGGAAAATGGGTCACCAGACCCTTCTCCGTATCCTCCTCTCCCATGGAGGCGGCCCGTGATGGATTCCTGCAGATTACCCTGCGCAAAAAGCCCGGCGGCTATGTCACAGGCTGGGTATGGGACAACTGGAAGGTTGGAACCAAGCTGCAGTTTGACGGGGCATTCGGTGACGGCTACTGGTCCTCCATCCGCGATAAGGCACACGTTGTGGGCATCGCAGGCGGCTCCGGCATTACCGCATTCCGCTCCATTGCCAAGGATATGGCCGATACCGGCAGACCCAGAAAGTTTACCATTTTGTACGGCTCCCGCACACAGGATGATATTATTTTCTATGACGAGCTGAATGAACTGGCAGCGAAGTCCAACGGTGCGATTGAAGTATTCCATGTGCTGTCCGAGCCTACTGCAGGCTGGGCAGGGGAAACGGGCTTTATTTCCGAAGCAATTATCAAAAAGCTGGTTCCCGATTGGAATGATGTCAGCTACTTTATCAGCGGCCCGCAGGGTATGTATGATTTCCTGGATGGGGAACTGGCAAAGATGGGCATCCGCAAGAAGTTCATCCGTAAGGAAGAATACGGCGAAACCGACGATATCACTGCATCCCCCCTGTACCCCAAGGGTAAGGAAGCCGAAACCTTCAAAATTAAGGTTCTGTTCGGCAACGATGTTCAGGTAATCGATGCCAAGGCAACAGATACTGTAGTCGTTTCTCTGGAAAAGGCAGGCATCGCCCCCGACAGCCATTGCCGCAGCGGTGCATGCGGCTTCTGCAGAAGCCTGCTTCTGGAAGGCGAAGTATGGCAGAGACCGCAGTCTGACGGTGTACGTGCCGCGGACAAGGACGACGGGTACTTCCATCCCTGCTCTGCTTACCCCATGAGCGACCTTGTCATTAAGGTCAACAGCAGACTGTAAACGACAGAAAAAGGCATAAAGTACATAAGAAATAACGAAAAAAGTCAAGCTGCATTTTGCAGCTTGACTTTTTGTTGCAATTACGGGTTATTTCAGTTTTGACCAGATGAAAATGATTGCCTGAGCGGGGACACCCACAATGTAAATGGGCCATACATTGTATCCAAAGGGCAGAATGGTCATTTGGATGGTTGCAAGTAAGGACCACATCAGCAGAGAAATAATCAGAAAATTCATTTTCGGCTTGAACCAGATGGAGTTAAACACCAGCCAAACAATCAAGCTGGCGGGCACGGCGTAAATGAACACAAGTGCATTGACTACGTTGCCGCCTGTGATTAAATGGATGACCATGAACACCAGAGAGGCGACCAGCCACACAAGAATCACACTCATGACCGTTACCAGCACACGATTGAGCTTGCTGCGCTCCTTCACAGCAGGTTCTGCGCTCATCACTTCGCCACGGGCAAGCCAGTCCAGCGATACTTGAAACAGGTCTGCAATCTGTGCCAGCACCGCCACGTCGGGCAGAGATTCCCCGCGTTCCCACTTGCTGACAGCCTTGTCCGAATAATTCAGTTTTGCAGCCAGCTCCGCCTGGGTCATGCCGCTTGCCTGGCGCAAACGGACAATGTTTTTGGCGATGGTGGATTTTGTGACTTCCATAACAGCCTCCGTTTCGATAATGATATTAGTTTATCACAGCAAAACGGCGAATTCAATTGCATTTCTGTGAATTCTCCCGCTCTACCAAAGGGCTCCACCTTAAGGAGACCTCCTGTTTTTCCTTCTACTTTTCTTCTCCTTTGTAATCCCGAACAGTAGGTTGCCCAATTTTCGACCTGAGGAGTATGGTAAACTCATCAAAAAACCGAACAGGAGACCCTAATATGAACGAATATATCATTTTCACCGACTCCGGCTGTGACCTTTCTCCCGCACTGCTGGCACAGTGGAATGTGGACAGCTGCAGCCTGTCCTTTCTGTTTGACGGAGAAGAAAGCGTGTATGGAAACAACGACATGAGCCCTGCAGAATTTTACGCTCAAATGCGCAGCGGCAAGCTGGCAAAAACCGCTGCGGTCAATCCCGAAGCCTTTGCCAAGAAGTTTGAAGCCCATCTCAAGCAGGGACGGGATATTCTATATCTGGGCTTCTCGGGAACGCTGAGCACCACCTACAACTCTGCAGTGATTGCCGCATCGGAGCTCGCGGAAGCATATCCCGACCGTAAAATCATCACGGTGGATACCCTCAGTGCATCTGCAGGTGAGGCACTGCTGATTTATTTAACTTTGCAGGAAAAAGAGAAGGGTGCCACCATCGAAGAGGCGGCACAGTTTGCGGAACAAACAAAACCGCAGATTTGCCAGTGGTTCACCACAGACACGCTTACATATTTAAAGCGCGGTGGCAGAATCAGTGCTGCAAGCGCGGTATTCGGCAATATGCTGGATATCCGACCTGTTCTGCATGTAGATGCAGAGGGGGGGCTGAGCAACGTGAAAAAAGTTCGTGGGCGTAAGGCTTCTATTCAGGAGCTGAGCAGCCGTGTTGTCCGGACCGCTGCGGAGAACTCACCCGTTTTCATTTCTCATGCCGACTGTGAAGCCGATGCAGAAGCACTGGCGCAGATGATTTTCCGTCAGACAGGTCTGGAAACCCAAATCATCACTCATGTAGGGCCTGTCATTGGCGCACATGCAGGTCCGGGTACATTGGCGCTGTTTTTCGTAGGCAGCGAACGATAACGTAGGTTCCTGCAAATATCTCCGCAGTCTGCCGCATATCATTTACCGTTTCTGTCTTGTTTTCTCTCACCTCATTTGCTATAATGAGCCATCTCAATAGAAAGGGTAAATAACCATGAATCTGATCGAATTGCTGAAAGTCATCGTCATCGGCATCGTGGAAGGCATCACCGAATGGCTGCCCATCAGCAGCACAGGTCACATGCTGCTGGTTGATGAGATTTTCACTTTGAATATGCCCGAAGAATTCAAAGAGATGTTCTTCGTGGTCATTCAGCTGGGTGCCATTCTGGCTGTGGTGGTTGTGTTCTGGGAGCGCCTGTGGCCCTTCCGCTTCAAGGAAATCCCCGTCATCCAAAAAGACATCTTCACTATGTGGTTTAAGGTAGTCGTCGGCTGCATCCCCGCAGGTGTGCTGGGATTGCTGTTTGACGATTTTCTCGAGGCCCATTTCGGCACTCCCATGACCATTGCCGTTATGCTTATCGTGTACGGTATTGCCTTTATCGTCATCGAAAACCGCAACAAGGGCCGCGTGCCTGCGGTGGACAGTATCGATGCGTTGAGCTATAAAACTGCTTTGATTATCGGCTTTTTCCAGGCACTGGCCATGATTCCGGGCACATCCCGCTCCGGTGCCACTATCATCGGCGGCCTGCTGCTGGGGGTTTCCCGCACCGCTGCCTCCGAGTTCACCTTCTTCCTTGCCATTCCCACCATGCTGGGTGCAAGCCTTGTAAAGCTGCTGAAATTCGGCTTTGCCTTTACGGGTGACCAGCTGATTACGCTGGTTGTGGGCATGGCAGTGGCATTTGCAGTCAGTGTGGCCTCCATCCGCTTCCTGATGAGCTATGTCCGCCGCCATGACTTTAAGATTTTCGGTTGGTATCGTATTGTGCTGGGTGCAATCGTGATTGCACTGAGCGTACTGTAACCGCAATGCAAAGCAAAAAGCCACGTCAGTTTTGCTGACGTGGCTTTTGCTTTGTGGAAATCCGTAAGCCGTGGAAGTATGTGGGGGAACCCCCTTGCTGCTGAATACTTTGTTTTTGAGAAACGGACAAAATAAAAAACTTTTTGTCAAAATCTGCCAAACCGAAAGATTTATTTTATTGAAAATACGCCTTGACTTTAGCGCTTAAAAGCTTTAAAATCCTAAAGTATCAAGAGCCTCTTTTGAGAAGAGACCCGTCAAATTTATTTGATAGGAGAAATGAAAAGTGAAAAAGTTACTCGCACTCACAATGGCAGTTTTGATGATGGTTTCTCTGGTCGCATGCGGCGGCGCAGCAGACGACGGCAAGTATAACATTGCGGTTTGCCAGCTGGTACAGCACGTAGCTCTGGACGCAGCAACTCAAGGCTTTGTCGATACCGTAAATGCCGAACTGGGCGAAGAAAATATCAACTGGGATATTCAGAATGCAGCAGGCGATGCCAATACCTGCAACACCATCGTAAACAGCTTTGTTTCCGCAAATGTTGATTTGATTCTGGCAAACGCAACTCCCGCTCTGCAGGCTGCTTCCGTAGCAACCGGCACCATTCCCGTTCTGGGCACCTCCGTTACCGAATACGGTGTGGCTCTGGGTATTCAGAATTTTAACGGTCTGGTAGGCACCAACGTATCCGGTACTTCCGACCTGGCTCCTTTGGACAAGCAGGCAGCGATGATCACCGAATGGTGTCCCGATGCCAAGACCGTAGGTCTGGTATTCTGCTCTGCAGAAGCAAACTCCCAGTACCAGGTTGATGAAGTGGAAAAGCTGCTGGAAGCTGCAGGTCTGGACTGCACCCAGTACCCCTTCACCGACTCTAACGACATTCAGGCAGTTTGCCAGATGGCAGCTGACAACAGTGATGTTATTTACGTGCCCACCGACAACACCGTAGCATCCAACACCGGCATCATCGACGGCATCTGCCACGGTAAGGTTCCCGTATTCGCAGGCGAAGAAGGTATCTGCGCAGGCTGTGGTGTGGCAACTCTGTCCATCAGCTACTACGACCTGGGCGTTGCGACCGGTAAGATGGCAGTACAGATTCTGAAGGGCGAAGCAAATGTTGCTGAAATGGAAATCGGCTATGCAGCAACTGTCACTCCCAAGTACAACGAAGCAAATTGCGCAGCACTGGGTCTGACTCCTCCCTCCGATGACTACGTAGCAATCGGCTAATCTCAAAACAGCATAAAAAAGAGCGAGGAAGGTATTTCCTTTCTCGCTCTTTTTCAGTACAATAGTACTTACCATTATTTGGAGGATTTTTCATATGATCAGCTTTATCAATGCACTGCCCGGCGCTGTGGCGCAGGGGCTGATATGGGGCATTATGGCAATCGGTGTGTTCATTACATTCCGACTGCTGGACATTGCCGACCTGACCGTCGATGGCAGCTTCTGCACCGGCGGTGCTGTTTGCGTTATGATGATTCTGGCAGGCTACAGCCCTGCGGTTGCGATGCTGGCAGCGTTTGTTGTGGGCATGGGCACCGGTTTGGCAACGGGCCTGTTTCATACAGCTTGCGGGATTCCCGCAATTCTGGCAGGTATTCTGACCCAGCTGGGACTGTGGTCTGTGAACCTTGCCATTATGGGCATGAAGGCAAACCAGTATATCAACATCAATAATTTTGACGTTTTTGTCTCTCTGCGTTATCTGCAGGATGTAGGCGCAGGTCTTCGCCCCTTCTATCAGCACCCCATTTTTGTGGTCGGTGTATTTACCGTTGTTTTGATTGGTGTTCTGTACTGGTTCTTCGGTACGGAGCTGGGCTCCTCCATTCGTGCCACCGGCGCAAACCAGCATATGGCACGGGCACAGGGCATCAACACCAACTTCAATGTTGTACTGGGTCTGATGATTTCCAACGGTCTGGTTGCGCTGTCCGGCGCTCTGCTGGCACAGTACCAGTCCTATGCGGATATCAACATGGGCCGCGGTGCCATCGTTATCGGTCTGGCTGCGATTATCATCGGCGAAGTCATCTTCAGCAAGATTTTCACCAACTTCGGCTTCAAGCTGCTGGCAGTTTCCATCGGCGCGATTATTTACTATCTGGTTGTACAGGCAGTTATTACGCTGCTGCGCATTGATACCAACTATCTGAAGCTCATTACCGCTTTGATCGTTGCGCTGTTCCTGACCGTTCCTTATTTGAAAGGGAAGTACATGCATCCGAAAATCACCCCCGAAATGATTGCAGAACAGGAGGCAGAGGACCATGCTTGAGATTAAGAATGTATACAAGACCTTCAATGCAGGCACGGTCAACGAAAAGCGTGCGCTGAAGAATCTGAATCTGTCTGTATCGGATGGTGATTTTGTCACCGTCATCGGCGGTAACGGTGCAGGTAAGTCCACCATGCTCAACGCGATTACAGGGGCATTGGCTGTGGACTATGGCAGCATTATCATTGACGGCATAGACGTCACCCACCTGCCCGAGCACAAGCGTGCCAAGTACATCGGACGCGTATTCCAGGACCCCATGATGGGTACGGCCGCAACCATGCAGATTGAAGAAAATCTGGCAATGGCCGCCCGCCGCGGCAAGCCCCGTACGCTGCGCATTGGCATCACCAAGGCGGAGCGGGAAGGCTATCGTCAGCAGCTGGCAACGCTGGGTCTGGGTCTGGAAGACCGCATGACCGCAAAGGTCGGGTTGCTGTCTGGCGGTCAGCGCCAGGCACTGACTTTGCTGATGGCAACCCTGCAGAAGCCCAAGCTGCTGCTTCTGGACGAACATACCGCAGCACTTGACCCCAAGACTGCAGCCAAGGTTTTGGAAACCACCCAGCGCATCGTTGAGGAAAACCAGCTGACTACCATCATGATTACCCATAACATGCGCGATGCCATTACCTATGGCAACCGTCTGATTATGATGTATGACGGCCATGTGGTCGTTGATGTCAGCGGCGAAGAAAAGAAGAAGCTGACTGTCGAGCAGCTGTTGAATCTGTTCAGCCAGGCTTCCGGCAGTGATGAAGTCAACGATAAACTGCTTCTGGCATAAAAAGGAATCAAAAAAGCTCCACCAATTGCACTGCTCCAAATTATACGGACAGTACAAAAAAGCCCCATAGTAGGAAATATTGAGTTTTAAGCGGAGTAGCGCAGCGTTAGCGGCGCTACTCCAGTTTTTAACTGGATACGTTGATGGTTATAGAAATAGATGTAG
>JAFQPT010000108.1 GCA_017411665.1 Oscillospiraceae bacterium
TCGCTTTTTATTATCTGGGGGTGTGTACTATGAAAATCATTACCTGGAACCTGAACGGGCTGTTATCCAGCGTTCAGAATCATGTGTTCGATGGCATTGCGGCGCTGGAGCCGGATATTATTTGTCTGCAGGAGATACGGACACAGCAGGAGCCGGTCATACTGTCAGGCTATCACCACTTCTGGAACCACAGCGACAGGGACGGTTATTCCGGTACAGCTGTCCTCACTAAAAGCAGGCCTGTGCAAGTCATTCGTGGCCTCGGGACAGAGGTAGACGAGGAGGGCAGGGTTCTGACACTGGAGTTTGAAAAATGCTTTCTTGTGAATGCCTATGCGCCCAATTCACAGCAGAACCTTCAACGGAGGGCATATCGAATGAACTGGGATACGCAGTTTTACGAGTTTGCGGGGACGCTGATGGAGGAAAAAGGAGTCATCATCTGCGGTGACTTCAACGTGACGAGAAGCGAGCTGGATATCTATGCGGAAAACCAGCGGCAGGTATGGGCGCAGATGGGCTACGCATCCGACGAACGCTCCAATCTGGAGTCCTTTTTAGAACTGGGATATACCGATGTGTTCCGGTTTCTGTACCCGGAAAAGCGCTCCTATACATGGTGGAGCAACCGGCTCAACAAGCGGAAAGAGAACCGGGGCTGGCGGCTGGACTACTTCTTTGTGTCCGATGACCTGCTCTCTGGGGTCGTGCGGGTGGAACATCTGGAAGAAATGCGTGGCTCTGACCACTGTCCGGTGCTTCTGGAGGTGTCGGTGTGAACATTACGTTCCCCGACGAGTTCCTTGCCGAGCAGTGGGACAGCATTGATTGGGATGCGGCTGCGGAAAAACTTGCCCTACTGCAGGAAAAGCTGACGATTGCGGCTTTCGGAAGAAAGGAAAAGACCATCCGCAAGCTCCAGTATCAAATCGTCAATGAGATAGACATCAAATGCCTTGCTGTGCGGCATGTGGTGGCCTCCACATCGGGACCCGGCATCGATGGCGTCCGCTGGCGCACGTCGGCGGAAAAGATGCGGGCGGCAATCGCTCTGAATCCAAAAGACTATAAGGCGCAGCCTATGCGACAAATCCTGCTGGTGGTCAAGAACACGGGGAAGGAGCGCCGGCCGAGGCTGCCCACCTATTTTGACCGGGCCATGAATGTCCTCTACGGCTATGCCCTGATACCCGTTGTGGAGGCACAGGCAGAGAGGAAGTCCTTTGCCTTCCGGCAGGGACGCTCGTCGCAAGACGCCCATGCGTATGTTCTGGAAGCGCTAAAAGGGAACAACGCCCCGGAATATGTGGTCTGCGCGGATATCAAATCCTACTTTGCCAGCATCCAGCATTCATGGCTTCTGGAACACGCACCCATGGATAAGAAAATATTGGCGGAGTTCCTTCGTGCCGGATACGTCTTCGCCGGTGAGTTGTTCCCATCCGACGGAGAGGGTATCAGCGAAGGCTCCAATCTGTCTCCGTATCTTGGGAACTTTGTTTTGGACGGTTTGCAGAAGTACATCTATCGCGGCCTCTATGGAACCAGCGCACCGCAGGACTATGCGGATGGGAACCTCATCCGCTTCGCTGACGATATCCGCATCTTTGTCCGAACAAAGGAAAAGGGAGAGCGAGCTATAGAGCTGTTGGAAGACTTCCTCGCGGAACGTGGCCTGCGCCTGTCGCCGGAAAAGACGATGCTCTGTAACATCAACGAGGGCATGACCTTCCTGTCCCGCACCTATATCCGCAAGGGAGGCCACATCTACTCCTATCCGTCTGACGCTGCAGTAGAGCGGTTTATTGCCGAGCTGCGTGAGGTGATACAGACCAACACCAAGTCGCAAAGAGCATTGATTGAGACCTTGAATAAGAAATTGAAGGGATGGGGCGCCTACCACCGGTACAGCGATGCGGAGGAGGCGTTCCGGCGTGTGGATGCGGCGGTGCAGACTGCCCTGCTCGACGCTGCCATGGCCAAGCACCCGAAGCTGCCGAAGCCCAAAGTGATTTCCCGCTACTGGTATCGTGAATCGGATGGCAGGCACAGTTTTGCGCTGCCGGATGATAAGAGTATCCGGGTCACCCGATTGGCGGATACCATCCTCCTGCAGCACAGTAAGGTGAAGACCAACGCAAACCCCTTTGTAGAGCGGGACTATACAGAAAGCAGGGGACATGAACGGGCAATTAAAAACGTAACAGGCCCCTATAAGGCAATATGGGAGCGCCAGAACGGACGCTGCCATTACTGCGGACGACCCATCCTCGGCGACCAGGTTCGGACTATCGTGCAGTTAGATATCAGCAAGCCTCCATCCGTGAAAAACAGCGCGTACATCCATAAAATCTGCGTGGTAAATGAGTTTGAGCTGATTCGGACAGCGGAAGATATCACAAGCATGCGGCCGTACGATGTCCTTAAAGCGCTGGAGGAGATTTCAGATAAGCCGGAACCAGGCACGAGGAGAAAGCGGGAAATCAATGAGAAGTGGAAGCACTATGGCTTCAAGAAATACCTGAGCGATTGCACTGCCGCGTCTGTTACGCTGACCTTCCGCGAGATAGAGGAACTGGATGGACAGCCTATGGCCGCCTCTGCCCGGAAATCGATGGGCTGGTGGTCGCCGAGGACGAACTGCAACACCATCGCGGAGGCGTGGCTGACGGAGGGGTACGTGCTCCACAATCTCGACCTTGAGAAGGAGAAAATCACGCTTCGCCGAAAAGAGGAGGGAATCGCCAGACTACAGGTGCCCAGAGCGCTGCTGGAGAAGAAGATTCCGGAAAACGCCATATTTGAGCTGGAGACCCACATGGACTATATCATCAAAAAATACGGGCTGTAAAAAGAAAGGGGGGAGACTGCGAGATGCAGCCTCCCCCTTGGGTCGTGTTCAGTTACTTCGGTTCCTTGCTTGCGCTGGTGTGGCAGATGTAGTCCTGAAGCCCTAAAGAAATGGTATCGTGATTTGCCCTGTAGAGCTTACCGTCGGAATCGCGGGTGATAAGGAAGGCGTCTGTTCTGGCGTTGGGGTCGATGCCGGTGATGGTATAGACAACCTTCCGAAGCATGATTTTTCTTTGGTACCAGTCAGGGTTGCCTTTGAACCGGGCGGCATGGCGTTTATACTCCATGGCGGCGACAGCTTCCTCGTCGCTGGTATCCACGCCCTCCTCCGCAGCCGAGCACTTACAGGTGAAGGAAATGCTGTCCTCGTTGTAGCGCATGGGGCCGACACGGATAAGGATGCCCAGTTTCTTCTGGATGTCGGGAAGGACCTGCGCCAACTCGTCACGCAGAGCGGTACATGTTTCCTTTGTGATTTTCATTGCGGTGTTTCCTCCTATTCAAGATTGATGGTGACATCTCCTACGTGCCGGTAGTTCTTGAGAATGCATCGGCGAAGGCGCTTTGCCTCGGCAAGCAGTTTCTTCTTCTCACGGTAGAGATGCTTCGGGCGCGAAGCCGTATGCTCGATGCCGATTATCTCACCGTCTATGGGACTGCAGGCAGTTAGATGTTTGCCACTGTCATTGACATTCTCGCAAAGATAGGTGATTTCCCCATTGCCATAGTCATGGAAATCTTCCTCCCTCATCTTTGCCCGGCCAATACGGATTTCTTTGATGATGAAGGTCTGGGGATAGATAGTGTAGTGATACGGTTTCTCCCGGCTTGTACTTACAGCAGCTACACCGTAGAGTTTCGTATAGAGCGCATCTGGAATAGAGTAATCCATGTTCCTGTCCTCCTGAATGAATCAAAGTGTGGCGTCAAGGATGGAAGCGGCCATCTCCAGAATGGCACGATTCCCTTCAATCTCGTCTGACGGCCCCACAAGGATGAGGGCTGCGATTATCTCCTCGCCGCGACGGACGGGGAGAGCCAGATAATGGGTGCCATCCATGATGTGTCCGGACTGTGCATGCCCGCCATCACGGACCTGCTTGAAGATTGCGGCGGCCCCGATTTTGGCGTCCACGCCTCTCGATGACGTTGTAAAAGCGTCTGCCAGCTTCAAGGTAAGGGAGGCGCCTTTGAGTTTGGGGAAGATGCCATTCAAAATCCGCCCGGCAGACACGGGCAGACAGTCCAGAGGAGAATAGGGTGTGGCGATGAGATATCTTCCACCTTCGTCTTCAGCGACGCTGAGTTCCAGAGGGTCGTTTTCCTGCAGGCGCAGGGAACGGCGAAGCTCCTTCGGGATAATGATTCTGCCAAGCTCATCGATTCTTCTGATGATTCCGGTTTTCTGCATAGCGCACCTTCCTTTCAGGAGAAGAACCCGACGTCCTGCATGGCCGCCTGCGTCAGACCGGCGTTGGTGAACAGCTCCTCGAAATCAGTTCGGTCCTCATACAGCTCGGACAGCAGGGAACAGAGAGAGTCCTTTGCTCCGGCCTCATAGGTCCAGTCGATACTGTCCGGGGAATAGTTGGCTTCAAACTCTCTGTGGTAATCTTCGGTGGCGCCTTCCAGTTGGTCTTCGTAGAGGGTGCGATAGATGCCTTCATAGTCCATGGGTAAGGTCTCCTTTTGATGTTTGTATTTCTGCCTCCTGTGTGTTTCTATCTCCCGTCATCGGTAAAAGCAGATACATCAGTATGGAAGATTACAGAGGAAAGAAGAAGGAGGCCGCTCATACAGAGCGGCCTCCCTTGGTGATGTAGGCGTAGGAGTCGTCCTGACTCCCCCGTGCAGAGTGCATGTTTTTATTGTGGTCTTCATCCCTCTCAAAGCTGCGGAAAGCGGAAAAGGAGGTGTTGTCCTGCCGGTGCATCCGGCCTCGAAGCCCCTTTTGCGCTGCTTTCCTGACAGTACGCTTCTCTCTACGTTTGATGCGTCCACTGGCAAAGGCATAGGCGAGGAAGCAACCGCAAAAAACACCTGTGAGGGAAGATATCAGCAGGGCAAGGCAGAACCAAATGGGATATCCATTCATCATCAAATCCCTCCTTTATACAGCGGCAATGGCCGCTTCTATCTCATCTGCTGTTGCCGCGCTCTCGGCGCCGGCGCCGATTGCCTCCACATCGCTGAGGAAGTCGCGCAGGCTCTCCACATGCGTTGACAGGTCAATATCGGAATCAGTATCGTCCATCCCGACGCCATCATCCACAGGGTCGTGGATTTCAGTGTCAACGGCATCCGGCAAATCAGACTCCACGCCAAGGTCCAAATCATGGACGTCGGGCAATTCAACACCGGCGGCGCTGCTGGCATAAGTGTCTGCGATATGGGCCAGCATGGAATCGAAGCCGTGGAATATCTCATTGAGCGTTTCCGCGATGCCGCATACTCGGTCCACGAAAGTATCGTTGTCGATGGCAGACAGCTTCTCGCAGACAGATTCCTTGATAGCCTCTGTATCCGCCTGCCATTCCGGGTCAAACTTTTCGTTAAGGTAGTCGGCTACCCGCTCCAAAGGCGCCAACTGCGCTTCTACCTTGTTGAAGTAGTCTTCCATCAGCAGGTCCCCAACCGCGCCGGCATCCCCGGTACAGATAGCGTCCACCAGCGCGGACAGATGCTCCGCCTGATAGGTAATGCTGTTGATGGCGGCGTCCTCAATGGAGCTGAATACGTCGGAGAGCCGCTGCAGTGCATCCGGCTCCACTTCCTTGCCGGACCCTTTCATATCGGCTTCAAGCTCTTGTACTGTATCCGCAAAGGCGTCGTACAGGTCGCTTTCTGCATATTCACCGCGATGCTGGTCAAGGAAATCCTCCTGAAAGCTGAACGTCCCCTCCGGTCCCTGTGACAGGAAACGGTCAAGAGCGTCCTTGATGTCCTCAATGCTAACAACTGCGCCGGTTTCCTCTGCGACGACAGCTGCATCATCATCCTTCCTTTGTGCATCGGCGGCAGATGGTGGAGAAGTATCAGATGATGCGGTCCCTATATCGACGCTGGCAGCGTTCTCCGGTATATCCGGCGGTGGGATGCGGATGGCGTCAACAGCGTCATCGCTTAATCCCATCTTCTCCGCTGCCTGTTCAAACGATGCTATTTTATCTTCAGCAGATAAAGTGGGGTCATCTAAAAGGAGCAAATACTGGTCTGCGGCATCCATGCGGCTGTCAATGCGGGCGATGGTATCCTGCATATCCCGGTAATCCGAGAGCAGGTCATCTACATCGTCGCCCAGATTCCGCATCACCCAATCCGGCTGACGGTCCAGTTCCTCATAACCAAGGTCACGGATTTCTTCCTGTAGGGCCTCTTTTTGTAGTGAGCCTTCTGTCTGAAACTCGTAGATGCTTTCACGAATCCGCTCCAGCTGCGCGTCTTGCCATTCTTCTGCTGTTGCAGGAGCAGGGCAATCGTATGGGGCAGGGACGTAGTTATCGATGCTGGCCTCTCGGTCCGTAGCATCCTCATGGTATTCTACATCTTCCACAAGATTTTCCACAGCGGGAAGTCCTGCGTTGCCTGTTTCGACAGAAACTGCATCTGGCTGAGGGGAGTTATCTGCGGTATCGTTTAAATTCTCGGCAGCAGCTGCGGCATCTTCCTCGTCTATAATGTCTTCCGGTGCCGGAGGTTCAACACCGGTATCCACAGGGTCTGGCTCGGTCTCGTCCAGGGCAGCCAATGTTTCCGTGATTTGATTGAGGTCGTCGCTGGAGATGCCGTAGTCCTCGTTTCCAGTTTTGCCAACTGCGTCCATCTCCGCACGAAGTACAGTGGCGAAGGCGGCGTCCACATCCACCTTATCTGATGCAGCCACCATCCTCGCTTTACTGTAGCCATCAATGGTGGATTCTATCTGCTCCATGCGTGTCTCCATCTTTTCAATGGCGGCAGACAGCTTTTCCTTCGCTGCTGCGATGGACTCTAATTTCTGCGCTGTGTCTGCGTCCAGCTGGACTGGCTCTGCGGTCACAGTCTGGCCGGAGCCGGTATCGGGAGCGGCCTTTGCGCGAAGTTCTGTCTCTGCCGCAGACAGCTGCTCTATTTTCTCCTGATAGGCTTCAACCGTGCCGCGGATATCGGGCAGAATGCTCTGCAGATACTCGGTATGCTTTTCAAACCCATCAGCAAGACGTTCCACAAAGCTGCCTTTTACGCTCTCCGTGACCTGCTCCTTATAGGCGTCTACGCTGATGCCCTTCCCGGCCGCCGCTGCCTCCACCTTCGGCTCGTTGGACCGGTATGCGGAGATGTCCAGAGAGCGGAAATAGGATGGAGTATCCTTTCCAACGGCGGGGTCTACATCGCTGGCCATAACGCGCCCAAAGGGGTCTACGAGGTAGTGGTCGTGGTTGAACTCGACCAACCGAACATCCGGAATAAACAGGCGCTCCGCCTGTCCGTTGATGGTCACTGTGTCGGGAATATCCCTGCCGCTGCGCCAGACTTCCAGACTCAAGTCCCGATTATCCGGCGCTTTGGTCATATCTACGCCCATGTACTGACCGGCGGCAGGATTGCGCTTATCAATGCCAAGCTGCTCCAAATCCACACCCCGGCCAGTCACCAACCCATCGTCCCGCACGGCGCCGGACATATCACGTACCAGGTCAGGCCGGTCTCTTGCAACGGATGTGTCTGCCCCGCGCTGCTCCTCCACAGTGGTTCCCGCATCCACCTTCGCCGGGTACTTCTGGTCAAAGTAGCTGCGGACAGCGATTTCCAGCATGGACTCCCAGATATTGCTGCGGGTCAGCTCGATGATGTTCATGGCGATTTCTCCGCCGGATACCGGCTTGCCTTTATCGCCGGGCATGCCGGTCTTATAAGCCTCTATATTCAGCTCCAGACGGTCCAGAAGGACGAAGGTGTTGCGGAACAGGTATTTGTCCTTCACCTCGTCATAGCGGGCTTTCAGGGCGTCGTAGCGGCTTTCAGACGGCTCCCGCTGTTCTGTGTCCCGAACGATAAAGCGCTCGATATCCTCCGGCTGCAGGTCTGCGAAGGTGGAGACCTTATCCGCTATGATATCCTGAATGGAGCGGTCAGTGGAGCGTGCCTCCTCCGCGATTTCCATACAGATGCGCTCCGCGTCACGGTCCCCTAAAATCTCCGTCAGAGCTTCGACGATGCGCTCGCCAATGATTTCACCAAATTCCCGAATGTCCGCTGCAGTAAAACCGTCTTCCGGTTCCGGCTGCTCCGTCATCTCTGTTACCAGCTTTTCTTCCATGGCTCCTCCTCCTTTTCGGGAAGTATGTCCGAACCATGCCCCGCAGAGCAATCTGACATACTCCCGGTGTAGCACTTCCAGATGAAAGGAGACAACACAATGAAAATCAGCAGAGTGCATTTACAGCACTTCAAAGGCATCACAGAGGCGGAGGTAGAGCCGGCAAAAGTCAATATCCTGGTCGGTGCAAATGGAATGGGAAAGACCAGCTTTCTCGAAGGTATCCGCTACGGCATTACAGGCAAAGGCACCGAGGACATGATTAACGTGGCATCCTGCGACGGGTCCGTGCTGGTGGATATCGATGGACTGGGGACGCTGGAGCGGCAGTTCCGGTATGACAAAACAAAGGTCAAAGTGTGCGGGAAAACCACCACGGCAAAAGCCGCCATGGAGACCCTTATCAACCTGTTGGGCTGCTCCTCCACCACGATGAATATGATGTTCTCCTCAGAGCTGGTGGAGCAGATGATGGGTACAGACCTCGCCCAATACCTGCTTAACGAGGGGTTCCTGAAAAATGACATGGATATCGACAAGCTGCTGGCGCTGTGCTCTCTGTCCCCGGAAGCGGAGGCAGAACTTCGTATGATGCTCCCTGCTGCGCCGGCGGCAATCTCCCTTGAGGACATCCAGGAGGCCTATGACTTCTATTTCGCTGTCCGGACGGATAAGAAGAAGGCACTGGCGGAGGCAGAGGCTGTTGCAAAGTATAACGGCATCATTCCTACCCGCACGGCCAAAGACATCCAGCAGGAGCAGGCGGCGGTAGCCGAGCGTATCGGAAAGCTTTCGGCAGAGCGTGACGGCTACGTGAATCTGAAGCGCGCCTACGATAACCATGTGTCGAATATGGAGGCGCTGGAGAAGAAACTGGCTGCATTCAACGGTGTGAAGGCGCCATCCAAATCCGAGCGGGAGCTGGTAGATGAAAAGCTCCGCGCTGCAAACGAGCTGCTGCGGGAAACGGAGAGCGGTATCCGGATTGCACAGCAGGATATTGCAGGTATGACGAAAATCCTCAACGCCCTTGAAAAACCCGTCTGCCCCATTAGCGAGAAGCTGGTCTGCGCCACTGATAAAACGAGCGTAAAATCGGAACTGGAGGCTATCATCGCCGATAAGAAGGCGTTGGTCGTAGCCGGTGAAAAGAAGATGAGGGAACTGGATGGAGTTATCCGGGAGCAGGAGGAGAAGCGGAAGGCATTGGAGAAGCAGATGTCCGATTACAATGCCAAGCTGGTCTATTTCGAGCAGTATGAGAAGGAAAAGAAAGTTACCATCTCCGTTCCCGTGCAGCCGGATGGAAAGGAGCTGGGCCGCCTGCGCGAAGTAGCCAGAGCGCTTCAAAATGAGCTGGATACTGCTTTGAAGTACGCCAGAGCACAGGATGCAGAGCGTCGGTGCATGGGCCTGCGCAGCGCAGTGGATATCCACAATGAACTGGTAGCGCAGCTGTCCCCGAAGGGCGGCGTCCGGCAAAAGGTGCTGGAGTATCACGTCCATCCGCTGCAGGAATACTGCAACGATAAAATGACGTCTGTCCTGCCCAAGTACAAGATGGTGCTGGACTGCAGCAATGGATTCCGCCTGCGATTTGCAACTGCAACGGGCGAGATGATTACCTACAAAGCGCTGTCAAAGGGCGAACAGCTCCGTGCGGCATATATCCTCATGAGCATGTTCAACGCCCTCAATCAGTTCCGCATCCTCATGCTGGATAATCTGGACGGCCTCGACGAGGATTCCTGTATCCAGCTGCTGCAGCTTATCGCAAGGGACATCGACGATTATGACCATGTGTTCCTTTGCAGCGCCAATGAGAGTCTGTCCCGCGCAGCAGCGGCCAGCGGTATTACCGATATCCGCAGTATCTCTATCGCAAGCTGATTTTTACCAAGTGGGAAGGAGCGTCCTCGTGGCGCTCCTTCTTTTTACAATATTGTGTTGACAGACTATTACGTTTAACGATATAATACTATTACAGTAAGCGTAATAGATGGGCGGTGATTGCTTGCATGACAGCTATAAGGGTGGCGCGTTGACGGAAGTGATGTTCTATGTGCTTTTGGCCACATTTACACCAAGACATGGATATGCCATCATGCAGTTCATTGAGCAGAAGACAGGCGGCAGACTTGAACTGGGTGCTGGAACGCTGTATGGAGCCATTAACACCCTTGTGAAGAAGAACTGGATTGAACCCTGCGGAGAGGACCAGGGGAGGAAGAAGGAGTACCGGGTAACAGAACTTGGACGGAGGATTGCAGAGCAGGAGCTGCAGAGGCTTCGCGGCCTAACTCAGGTTGCAGGTGAAATCATTGGAGGGTATACACATGAGTAAGAAATACTATCGCTTTTTTGGCGGTCTGCTGCAGACGCAGAGCAACTGGCTGAATAAGATGGCGGAAAAGGGGCATCGGTTGGTTCGGACAGGGAAGATGTCCTATGAGTTTGAAGATTGTGAGCCGGGAACTTACCAGTATTGCATTGAATTTATTGCGGAGAAATCTCAGCAATCGGCACAGCAGTACAAGCAGTTCCTTGAGGATATGGGATACAAGGTGTTCTATAAGAATATCAACTTGAACTATTCCATAGGGAAGGTGCGGTATCGGCCATGGGCGGAAAAGGGCGGACGCATTGCGACCAACGCCACGACCTTCAATAAGGAGCTGCTGATAGTGGAGAAAAGGAATGATGGGAAGCCTTTTGAACTGCACACGTCTTATGAGGACAAAATCGCATATACAAAGACCATGCGAAGCCCATGGCTGCTGATGGCCGCGCTGTTTCTGATTCTCGCAATCGTCCAGAAACTGTGGCCGATGGGCATTGTTGCGGTGCTGCTTTTCATCCCTGTGCTTCTGTATCAGAGGGAGCTTGCAAAACTCTCCAAA